>PSRL01000109.1 GCA_003176035.1 Verrucomicrobiota bacterium | reverse complement strand
GTCTCGCAACCGCCCCCAGGCGAAAATGCCCGAGGAATGGCCGTCCTTCCAGTGGGGTTGCAGGCCGTAATTCCCCACGAGTTCCCATCTGCTGAGTTCGAAGCTGGCGGGACCGAGAGGTTTGGGGGCGAGATTTGGAGTGCGTCCGAGGGCATCCGGTTCCCCCTGGCAGACTGCACACGGGCAAGCCCGCCGAAGCGCTTCCAGCGCGATGTAGCTTTCCGTCCCATCATTCCAGGCAATTGCCAGCTCCTGAGATATCAGCTGTAAGTTTTTTGGAAATAGCATATTAAGGCATATATTATGAGCTAGCTCACCGGGCGCATGTAAAACAAGAAAGCGTCTGGCGACGCAACTAAAACGCATATTCCCAGAGAAAAATGGACCACTTGGACGAGTTAGAATCCGGAAGCATTTACGTTTTAAGAGAAGGATATCACAACTTTTCTCACTTGTGCATGCCCTGGAGCATGGGAAAAGATTCGAACGTCCTGCTCTGGCTCTCAAAAAAGGCCTTTTGCGGCAAGATCCCCTTCCCAGTTTTGCACATCGATACCACTTACGAATTTCCCGAAATGCTGGAATTTCGCGAGTGGGCGCGAACTTACTACGAACTAAATCTCATCGTAAAAATCAACGAGGATGCGCGATATGGGCGTGGCGATTACTCCGAAAGCATAGGATATGAAACGCACGACCCGGTAACCGTCACGCACGAATTAAAGACGGTGGCCCTGCGACAAATTCTCGCTCAGCATCACTACGATGCTCTGATTACGGGCATCCGTCGCGATGAAGACCCCACTCGGGCTAAGGAACGCTATTTTTCCCCGCGAACAGCGGACGGCGAGTGGGACTACAAAGATCAACCGCCGGAATTTTGGGATCAATTTACGGTGGATCTCCATCCTGGGGAACATATGCGCATCCAGCCGTTATTAGATTGGGGGGAAGTGGATATCTGGAGATACATTGAACGCGAAAAAATTCCGATTCCCAGGCTCTATTTTGCCAAACTCCACGCAGATGGACGTTTTTACCGCTATCGTTCACTGGGGTGCTGGCCGGTGACGCAGCCGATTGAAAGCTCGGCGACAACCGTGCCCGAGATCATTGAGGAATTGCTGATCACGAAGACCAGCGAACGGGGGGGCCGTGCGCAGGATCATTGCGAACGCAACGCAATGCAAAAATTGCGAGCCAAGGGGTTTTTGTAGCCTTCGATTTCATTTTGAACACCATTTTGAAACAACGAGTTCTTTTTTGCATCATAGGTTTATGACTCCTTCATCTTCCCTTGAAATTTTGCCCACCTCAAATTTGCGCAACTCCTCCATCCCTTCACAAACTCCCACGGCGGCCGGGCAAAAATTGCGTGTTGTGATTGTCGGACATGTGGATCATGGAAAGTCCACGTTAATTGGGCGTCTCTTCTATGACACTCATTCCCTGTCCGCTGGCAAAATCGAGATGATCCGCAAGGCAAGCGAAGCGGAAGGCATGGAGTTTGAATTTGCTTTCCTCCTGGACGCATTGCTTGAAGAACAAGAACAAAATATCACTATCGACACCACGCAATTGCCCTTTCGGGTGAAAAACCGGGAATACGTGATCATTGATGCGCCAGGGCATCAGGAATTTCTAAAAAACATGGTCACTGGAGCGGCCTCCGCCGATGCCGCAATTTTGCTGGTGGATGCTGTGGAAGGCCTCCGAGAACAATCTCGCCGACATGCTCTTTTACTAGCCTTCTTGGGGATCAAACAGGTCATTGTTGCCGTAAATAAAATGGATCTGGTGGCTTTTCAAAAAGCGCGCTTTGAACAAATTCGCTGCGAGGCTCTCGATTTCCTGGCGCAAATTAAAGTGGAGCCTCAGTTTTTTATTCCCATCTCCGCTAAGCAGGGTCAGAACCTTGCTCGCCTCAGCTCTGACATGCCTTGGTATGGCGGACCTTCCATTGTGGAAGCCCTGGGGGACTTGGTTTTGCCGACTCTGCCTGCGCAGGCGCCCCTCCGATTCATGATTCAGGATATCTATCGCTTTGACCATCGGCGACTCCTTGTAGGCAGAATAGAGGGGGGCTCCCTTCGGCAGGGTGACGAGGTTTATTTTTGGCCCAATGGAAAACGCAGCCGCATTCGTTCCATTGAAGAATGGAATGTGGAGCAGCCCCCCGGCGCTGCTTCGGCGGGGGAGTCGATTGCAATCACTCTTGAAGAACAAATTTTCGTGGAAAGGGGGAACATTGCCAGCCATGCCTACGAAATACCGGCGATTCATCGCGAGATTACAGCAAGCCTTTTTTGGCTCCACGATGAGCCTTTGCTCCTGGACAAACCCTTTATCCTGAAACTGGGCACACAGTCCACGGAGGCTCGACTGGTGGGAATCTCTCGTGCTTTGGACTCCGCGTCACTTCAATTGACAAGCCAACAACCGACTCAAATTGCAAAAAACGAAGTTGCCGAAGTGCGAATTCGCACCAAACGTCTCTTGGTTTTTGATCCGCATGACCAAATGCGTCCCACCGGGCGTTTCGTGATCCTGGCCGAAAAGCGCATTGGCGGCGGCGGCATCATCCTCCGATACCCTAAGAATACCCAGGCCCATGCCCCGGCTAGCGCTCACCTTGTCTGGTCAACCAGCCGAGTGAGCCGAACAGCTCGGCTGGAGCAATATGGCCATCGGGGCGCCATCCTTTGGATGACCGGCCTCTCCGCTTCCGGAAAGTCATCGCTTGCTTCACAATTGGAATGGCATCTGCACCGGCGTGGGATGGCGGCATTTATGTTAGATGGAGACAATCTGCGACATGGCCTCTCCGCAGACCTTGGCTTTGGCCCCCGTGATCGCAAAGAAAACATTCGCCGCGCAGGCGAAGCAGCAAAATTGCTTGCCGAAGCCGGGTTGGTGGTAATTTGCTCCTTCATTTCCCCTTACCGGGAGGATCGGCGGCTTCTTCGGGAAAACTGTGCGCGAGAGGGCATCGCCTTTGCGGAAATTTATGTCAACGCCCCCCTGAATATTTGTGAGAAAAGGGACCCTAAAGGGCTCTATAAAAAAGCGCGAGCGGGAGAAATTCCCGATTTCACCGGCGTCGGCGCTCCCTACGAACCGCCTCCCAACCCGGAACTCGAATTGTGTACCTCCGAACAAGCTTGGGAGGAGTGCCTGGCACTTCTCTTTAAATTTGCGGAGAGCTTTGCCGCACCTCCCCACCCGGACCTCCCACGAGATTTAGACAGCGGTTCCGGAATCTGAACCCGTCAACTTTATAGGTGTTTCGCTATAGCACCTCTCCCAGAACGAGGAAAACCGGCGTCGCCGGAAATTTTGAGTTAGGATCCTGGAATCCGTGCATTAAAAAAGGCCCTTGGAGCCATGTTTCCTTAAATTGAAAAATCGACCGACCCTCTCGATCACCGAAAAATAAGCCCCCCTGCTAATGCAACAGGTTTTAAAAAAAAATCGGATGCCATGCGATTATACTCGACTTAATTGCCTGTTATCCGGGAAATTGTGTGAGAGCATTTATTAAACTAGCTGCATGTCGACACGGAGTGCTGTGGATTTGTCGGCTTTGACAGCAACATGCAACTATTAATTGATAAATAACGCTCCGAATACCTTTTTCAGTAGGCATGCATAAAATTGTTGCTTCTTTAGAACAGCAGGACTTTAGCGAATCGGGCGAGCAACCGGAAACATCGGAAAATTGGACAACCACCATCTCCCCTCACGGAGGACTCCTTCGGATTCCGTGGAGAGAAATCTGGGAATACCGTGAGCTCATCCGGCTCTTCGTGCATCGGGATTACACCTCCATCTATAAACAGACCATTTTAGGTTCTTTCTGGCACCTGGTTCAGCCTCTGTTGCAAACGCTGATGTTTATTCTGATTTTTTCCAAAATCTTAAAGGTTTCGACAGATGGAATTCCGCCGATGCTCTTTTTTCTCTCGGGAATCGTCTGTTGGAGATACTTTTCGGAATGCGTCAACAAAACCTCCATGACGTTCACGGCCAATCAGCATATCTTTGATAAAATTTATTTTCCTCGGCTCATTGTTCCGATTTCCCAGGTGATCGTAAATCTCATCGGCTTTTCAGCGCAATTGGGGCTGTTTTTGGGATTTTATCTTTTCTTTTATTTCAGCGGCGCTGCGATTCGCCCGGACTGGCGATTGATTGTTTTGCCCGTGTTGGTTTTTGAATTAGCTGCACTGGGATTAGGAGTGGGCTGCCTGATTTCTGCTTTAACCACTCGCTATCGGGACCTTTCCATGGGGATGGCATTTCTGATACAGATTTGGATGTACGCTAGCTGTGTTGCCTATCCCTTGTCTCAAGTGTCTCCGAGCATTCGGTGGATCATTCAATTAAACCCTATTGTTCCCATTATTGAAGCCTTCCGCTATATCTTCATGGGTGCGGGAATTGTTGAATTTTCTCAGATTTTATCCGGGGCGCTCATCAGTGCGATCATCGTAATCATTGGAATTATGGTTTTCAATAAAGTGGAGCGCACCAGTGTGGACAATGTGTAAAAGCGTGTCTCAAACAGTTGCGGAATTTCCAAGGGATTGAGGGGGGGAAGTGGTATGTCGGATGTAGTGATCCAAGCCGAGAAACTCGGAAAAAAATATCGCCTGGGCACCTTAAATAGAAAAATGCTGGGCAAGGAAATTGAGAGTTGGTGGGCTCGGCGTTGCGGCAAGGAAGATCCGCACTCCTACATTCACGACGGTTCGCGAAATGTGCCCTTGAAATCTTACGACTTTTGGGCGCTCAGCGACGTCAGTTTCAAGATACGGAGGGGAGACGCCATTGGCATCATGGGTCGCAATGGTTCGGGGAAATCCACTTTGCTCAAACTCCTTTCCCGCATTACCGCGCCTACGACCGGGACAGCTAAGATCAAAGGGCACATAGCCAGTTTGCTGGAGGTAGGCACCGGCTTTCATAACGAACTGACCGGACGGGAAAATGTCTTCCTCAATGGCGCCATTCTTGGAATGAAGCGCCATGAAATCGAAGAGCGCTACGGGGAGATCGTCCAATTCTCCGAGGTGGAAAAATTTATGGAGACTCCCGTCAAACGGTATTCCAGCGGCATGCGGGTGCGTTTGGCCTTTGCAGTGGCGGCGCACTTAAGCCCCGAAATCCTGATACTTGATGAAGTCATCGCTGTGGGAGATGCTAAATTTCAAGAGAAATGCCTGAAAAAAATCGAGGCTACCAAGGCGTTAGGAACCACAGTCATGATGGTGAGCCATTCGGCGCAGAGCGTTTTGGAATATTGCAATCGAGCCATTGTACTTGAAGGAGGGCGCATTGTCGCCGATGCCGGCGCACGCGAAGGAGTGGAATTTTATCTCAACATGCTCGATTTGGAACAGCCGATGGCTCAGATTGCAGGACATCCAAGCGCCAGACATGGAGAAATCATAGGTGCCATTAGCGCACTTCTCCTGAGCAACCTGAAAGGGGGGTCGCTTGTGATAAGCTGTCCCGTTCAGACAAATGATGGCATTCGCCAAGTGGATGTGGGATGGGTTTCTGATATTCGTCTTCGCACCTTGGAGCGTTCTCCCGCATATTCAGCTGCGCCGGATATCTGTGTCCACGTGGTCTCCCCGGAAAGATCCGTCACTGATATTGACCAATCCATCCCACGTTTATTTAAAAGCGGTGCCGTGGAAAATTGGATCTGCGATCTGCGAGGCAATCTGGTGGTTCACCGCAATCGGGCTGACATTCACAATAGCAGCTTTTTTCAGGTTCCCGAAAAGCTGAACTTAAATTAGAGTGTTTATTAACTAAATAGTTACATGCTGCGACAACAGGCCACTATTTGATTTAAAGACGCTCTCAGCGAAACCGGAAGCATGCGCATTTCCTTGATCACCCCCACGTTCAATCAGGCGGAATTTATCGAAGAGACAATTCAAAGCGTCCTGGATCAAAAATATCCCGATTTGGAATGGATTGTCATCGATGCACTTTCTACGGACTCCACCCCTCAAATCCTTGCGCGCTATGCTCACTTGCCGTGGTTAAAAATTATTCGGGAAGCAGACGAAGGCCAAAGCGATGCCATTAATAAGGGCATGCGCCTGGCGACCGGAACTATCGCCTCTTGGTTGAACTCCGATGACCTTCTCGTCCGCGGCGCCCTACATCACATTGCTCAGGCATTCCTCGATCATCCCGCCGCTACCGTCATCTATGGACGCGGCGCTAAGATTAATCGAAGCAGCGAATTGCTGCGTGTAGTCCCCTACCGACCATTTGATCGCAAACGTTTGGCCACTGCACTCGAAGCAGTACAGCCCGCCATCTATTTTCGAAGAGATGTCTTCTGGGAAGCGGGCGGCCTTCGAAAAGATCTGGCATATGCTATGGATTGGGACTTGCTCATCCGCCTGGCCCAAAGAGGAGAGGTAATCGCCTTGGACACACTCATCGCGAAAATCCGTTATTACGAAAACACAAAAACCGCGACCGGAGGGTGGAAACGCATGCGCGAAATTGCCCAAATCGGAAAACACCACAATGGTTTCCTGGATTGGAACCATCTCTCATTTAAAATACGCCAGCTCACCCCCCGCCTCCCGCTTGCTCGAAAGATTGTGGACGAGTTCTTTTGGCGCATGGCTCGGACCCGCCCCATCATGGTGCTCAGTTGGCCGGACATCAAACAACGGTAGGGAGGATGTAGGCTGGGATGGCGACGAGGGCAAATCATCCAGGGGCCAGCTACGTGCCTGTAGTGGGACAGTCGGCATGAGCCGGATAAATGTGCGTGCATTATTTTTGTTTAGAGGTAGTTGTGCTAATCTCTAGTTTGCAACTTCCAATGAATTTTGGCGAACCCTCCTGTGGCGTTTTGTACGTGGCAACTGGCAGACGGCATCTTGTTGAAGCGGCGCGGTCGGCGGAATCCGTTCGAAAACACATGCCACGTCTGCCCATTCTTCTCTACACCGATCAAACGAACGTGAAATTTCAAGTATTCACGGAAATTCGAAAAATCGACCAACCGCAATATTCATTTGGCGACAAAATCTTGCCTTTAAAAGAAACCCCTTTTGAGAGGACCTTGTTTCTGGATACAGACACTCACCTTTGCGCGCCCGTTCACGACCTGTTCGAAATTCTGGATCGGTTTGATTTGGCGGCAAGTCATGCGCCCTATCGTCCAGCTCGTCCTTCAAGTACGCCGAGTTGCTTTTGCGAACTCAATTCCGGAGTAATTGCCTATCGCAGAAACACTGAAACTATTTGCTTTTTCGATGAATGGATGCAGCTTTATCAGGACTTTGTCGTGGCAACCAATTCCACCCCCGACCAACCTGCCTTGCGGCAAGCGCTATATGAATCCTCAATACGGATTTACATTTTGCCTCCCGAATACAACCTGCGCACAGTCATGCCGGGATTTTCCGGGCGCGGAACAGTCAAGATCTTGCATGGACGCGGTCTGCCCATGCAGCATTTGGAGAATTGGATCAATGGCAGCCAAAATATCCGAGTTTTCCTTTCTTCTCCACGGCAGCTTACCCGAAACCATTTGGAGATACTTTCCCCAAAAGGGAGATACATTACTGCGGTTCTTACCGCATTCATCCAGCCCTGGATCAAAGCCGAAAGCATCCTTCGGCCTTGGAAAAGGCGATTCTTTAAAACCGAGCCATGAAAATTGTTTTTTTGTATGCGGGTGGACGAACCCAACGCATGGATTCTCTGAAGACAAAATCGATTCCGACGGAGTTTTTTTACGGAGCCTTCGAATTGGCGCAGCTTGGGCATACCGTGGATATTCAGGAAATAGTACCGGCTTCTCCGGTTTGGGCTGGTGTCTGCAATACTCTATTCAAAAGCATCTTGCCAGTTCTTACCAGCGGTGACCACATAGTAGGCGTGGCGCAATTGTTGCGACACCTCCGG
>PSRL01000094.1 GCA_003176035.1 Verrucomicrobiota bacterium | reverse complement strand
GATCTGACCGAGTGGCCGCTTTTAAGATCCCTTTTATAGATCTTCCCCCTCTTTCCTGTATTAATTCTTGTATCATTTTCTGCATTCGACTCAGCGACTCTGCCGAACCTAGGGAGTGTTGGATAGCGACCGAGGTGAGGAGGTTAGGAGATGATTTAAATAAGTTTTTCGCCCTGAACGCCATAACATTATTGATATTAGTGATTTGTTCCACAAGTTTTTTTGATGGCAGATGGCTGGGAAAAACAACCTTCTTTAGTACCAGGGACTTGAATTCTTTGTTTAGATATTTCAAGCCAGACTTCGCCGCACCGTAACCAACTGGAATTGCCATAAAGGCCAGATCAATAGCGCAGCCTATCTCGTTATTTCTATTTTCCTGTTTTCTATCGCCCTCCGGGCCAACTCCCAGGAGATCTGTTAGCCCGATTGCATCTGCGCCCCGCAAGGCACAGCTTCCTAACGGCATAAAAAGATTTGCTAAAGTCCGAAACACCGATGGCTGAGCAACGCCTTTTTCTAAATTGTCCGCCAATTGGTGTGCTTCTTGTACATTCCCAGCATGTTTAGCAACATGGTGAAAAAATTCTTTTTTTGTTTTTCCTTCTATAGCGTTTGCACGGAATTGAAGGTTTTCCTCACGTGTCACCCGCTCCTCTGGCCAAACACCTTCAGGCCCACCAATCCTTCTCTTTGTGACTTTGACACTTCTCTCCCTAAAGGAAAGATGGATATTATTTGAGTCTAAAAGATACCCTGCTGCATTTTGTTCCGAGAGGATCTTCGCCTCCAGATCTCCCGATTCACTTGTGCGAATGAGTAAGAGCCTGGTTTGGTTTCCATTCGAAAATTCCATGATCCTTGCCGCAGGAGAAGGCAATTTGAAAGGGAGATCATGAGACAAAATATCACTCTGGTGGTTGACATGTGCGTGTAACTCCCAAACAGCGGTGGGGGCATAGTCATCTCCAACAAGGAATTTCGCCGCGCTTTCCAAAACTTGTTCATATTTCCTGACATTGTTCGCTGTAATTTTGCGTATTTCTTTTGCGTACTCCTTCCACACTTCATTTTGAAACAGCAATTTTTGACCTACTTTACAGTAGCGGGTTCTGTCATCATTCGGATATGGAAGGGGTACATTTTTAAGGGGGTCTTTTTGAAATTCCTGTGTTATAACTTCCGTGACATTTCCTGAGACGGTACGCCAGTTGATCGCTCCAAGGTGAGATGCGGGGGCCCGTCTCTCGCCGCATTCAATCAATCGTTGCCCCTGTATCCCCTCCTGCTTTACGAGCACGTCTATATGGTCTCTGAACTCCGGAATCGGTTCAATTTGAGATAAAAGGGCCATTCGATTTTGGGTAAATTCCTCCAATTTTTTCATCCGAGGCGAGAGACTTGTATCCTCTTCGATCAGTCTGTTGATAAAGGCGAGTTGAGTCTCAGGATCGCTGGCTATTAAATTCCTTGCAATTTCTTCATCTCGCCCATTGATCTTTCCGTTAATGAGAGCGCGCATCCAGACCATCTTGGTAAGGATTTCGTCCTTTTGAGGTCCAGGCTCCATCTGAGCCAGTTTTAGCTCCAACTGTTCGTAAAAGTTGAGCGTCTCATTATCAGCGAGCGAAATGTTCCCTGCAGCCGCTAATTGCTGCCCAACTACTTCGTTAATATGATCGTCACTGCCATAGAGACTCCCGGCATTCTCAACGCCGGTTAAGAACGGAGCATGTACCTCAAAAAAAGAATCTCTAAAAACGGCCTGATGGTCGGGGTTTTGGAAATTACCTCCAAGCCGCCATTGCTCGCTGCCCACTTGTTGGATGAGTTCTTGTGCTTCCCCAACAGTTCCGTTTTGGAGCTGTTCTTGATATTTTGCAATGATATTTTCTCGAGGCGACGCGTAAGCTAAATCTACGAGAAATTGAGAAATCGACGCATCTTTTTCCTCTTGGGGTAAATTCGCAAAACTGACGTCTTGTTTAGTGAGATACCGCGCAATATCATTTCTTGCTAACTCTCCAACACAAACCTCATCGCATTCTGCAACCAGTTTTTCAGCCGATCCTAAATTTTGGCGATAATCCATCTTTAAATGGATCATCCAGTTTTCTAAGATTTTGTTGATTGCCTCCAAAGGCGAGTCGATGTTTTCCCAAGAGCCCTGCTCCCACTGGTCGATCGCCTGACGCATCAGGCGCATCACGCCAAAAAGGCGCGACGAATGTTGTTCTTCCGGTATACCCTGCATGTTTCGCGTTAAATTCTTATAATGCGAAAGTTTTTGATCCAAAACGGACCTTTCAGTCTCATTGTGTTGAGGAGGCAAAGTCCACTCAAATTGTTTATCCGATTGCAATACCGTATTGTTATTTGTTTGTAAGGACTCGCTTTCTAAAACCGTACTATTAATGTGATTTTCTACGGCCGAAGGAGTCGTTATTGCTGGTTTAACCCCATTGGAAATATGAGCCGCAGATCTCGCATCTCGTCCTGCATCGAGCAGCAACGGTTCGTTCTTTGGCTGAAGCGACTTTTTAACTCCTTTTCGCGGCCTATTGAGGTCAGGATCATATGCAGCTGTGGCAAGCCATTGAGAAACTTTCAAATTTTGTTCCGCTTCCGAAAGTTTTTTTATCAGAGGGTTTTTTTCTATCAGTCTTTGACGGATCCTTTCTCTCACAAGCCGTTTTGCCACCGCACCCTCACATCTTTCCGGCAAGACTCCTTGCCGCCGTTGCTCTTCCAGATAGTCGTGACATACTTGCCTTACCAATCTATTGATATCGCGGCCTATTTCTCTATCGAGCAAATGCAATTTTTTGTCAGTGTGTCTTGTCCGATGGTGACCATGTCCTCCCCCGGCGAGAACATAGTCGCGCGTTATAGTTTGATTCCAAATCCTCTCGATTAATTTGTCTGCATTTGTATGGACATTATCCTGGGCAGATAAAGACAGGGATGAATTGTGAACGGCGCTGTCGTGTAAAGGCGGCATTGCCCCATTATTTCCACTTGCAATTGGAGGTTGCGTTTCTGGATCGCCGTTTGCAACACGCGGCGTCACTGTCTCCGCTAAAGTGGTTGTGTTGGTTTGTGGTATCTGGCCACTTGCTAGCGCAGCAATTGCATCCTGTTGTTTTATTCGGTCCTCGTGCATTTGCCTCAGCTCCAGCTCGTCCTCGTCCACATAATCCATTGGCTCCCTCCTCGGATCCGCTGAGGCGCCGGGCAATAGAAAAGTCGATTGGCTCTCAAAGGATTTTTCTTGCTTTGGCTGGACAGGCAACTGAGATCCCGCATGAGAATCCGGCTGTCCTTTCGTTTCCGCGGTAGGAATTTTTACATGGTTACGGTAAGCCTCAGGACTTAAAGGACCCATCTCTTCCCAACTCACCATTCCCCGTTGAGTCAATCTTAAATCGTACTTCATTTGAAGTGCGCTGACAAGGCCATAGGCCGCCACCTTGAGTCCTTCCTTAGAAAAAAAGATCCGTTTAAACGCACGATAAGGAGAAATGATTCCCTCTTTGAATATCTGCGCCGGTCCTCTTTCGGGAAACGGGTGTCCCTTCGTATCCAGTCCTCTGTCCAGAAACGGGTCCATGCTCTTAGGGACGCGGGGATAGCCTTGCACCACTGCGCCTTTCCAGGGCTGTTCTCTCTCGTCAGGGTTCAGCCTTCCATGTAACTGGCTCTCTAACAAGCGTGCTTCTTCTTGTTTATACTGACGAAACGCCTCGGATTCCTGGGATTTTTTCGCCCGATTTCCTTTCCAGCTATTATTATGAGTACCATTGCTGAGCTTACTTGCGTGCACCATTATTCATAACTTATGATTATATATAATCATAAGCAATACGTAGTTAGTTAAGGTAGTATTTACCCATATTCTCAGCTTGCTCCTTGTAGCGAGCCCTCTACAAGAAAGCCACTAAAGCGATCCCGCTTCTTATAGCGAAACCCCTATAAAATGACACAAAATGAAGCCTGTTCTCTGTAAGAACAGGCGAACTACTTCAAATACAAGGGGGAAGCTCATTGTGTGGATTTCGGATGCGAGTGAGATAAGTGACCCGTGGCCGCGTATTCAAAGTATCCAATAGTGTGTAACCTCGCGGACTCAACCGTAATCGGGCAACCCAACTATTTTCATCAGCTTCATTTCCAAAGACAATAGCTTCCGCCGGGCAGGCCTGTTGGCATGCGGTTTGAAACGAGGGGAGAGGCAATTTTTCGGGATCTGAAGGGCCCGCTCGCACAAGCCTTGAAATTTTTGCTTCCTCGATACGTTGGATACAAAAGGTGCATTTCTCCATCACCCCCCGCATACGAACAGTCACATTCGGGTTTTTAGAAAGCTTCATGCTCTCAGCCATGCCCTTCGGGGATGAAGGGTCCGCCTGATTTAAAGGACGTTCATTATAATCAAAAAAATTAAACCGTCGAACCTTCCAAGGACAATTGTTTGAGCAATAGCGGGTGCCGATACAGCGGTTATAAACCATCAAATTTAGCCCTTCCTCATTGTGCACGGTCGCATTCACCGGGCACACCGGCTCACAAGGAGCGTTCTCGCAGTGTTGACAGGCAATCATTTGTGGTAGGACTTCAGCTGTTGTGGGATCGCCGACAAAATAGCGATCGATTCGAATCCATGCCATATCCCTGCCTCTCCGCACTTCTTCCTTGCCAACGACAGGAACATTATTTTCAGCTTGGCAAGCCACAAGACACGCATTGCAACCAATGCATGTACTCAGGTCTACCGCCATCGCCCATTGTGGGGAAGGGCCCTTCGGAAAAGTCTGTGGGGGACTATTTGGCAAGGCGTGCTGGTAATCGTTTAAATTTGCCTGACGAACTAAATTTTCCTCGTAGATGGTGTGGTTTTCCTGTGTTTGGGCAAAACGATGTTTTTCTCCTCTGCGAAAAACCCGAACCCCGCAATGGAAGCGTATAGAATCTGATTGCCGCAGCGGATAAGCATTGAAACCAACTAAAAACCTTTGAGCATTTTCGGAAGCAGCAATGGAAATATCCGGCACTTGGCGTCCATAGCCAAGCGCGATGGCAATGGAATCTTCCGCATGGGAAGGCGCTAGAAGAGCCGCAGCCCGCACAAACGCACTCCGAGAAGAAGCGGAATTGGAGCTGATTTCCAAGATATCGCCATCCTGCACTCCCAGGCGAGCTGCAGTAGTGGGTGAAAGTAGAGCTGCATTGTCCCAAACTATCTTTGTTATAAAGTCGGGCATCTCCTGAAGCCAGGCATTTTCGGCGAAACGGCCATCATTGACGTTCGAACTGCGTAAGAAGACCAGCTCGGTATCCGAAGACCTAGGGGGCCGAGCTTCTCGAAGTATCCTCATTACTGAGGACGAATTCACCTCTCCGGAAATGACCGACCATGCGGAATTTTTTAAAAATCCGACACGGAGAAATTCTCTCCATTCTTCTTCGTTGTTCTGTTCCAAAAAAGTTTTGCGGACTGCAATGGGACTATCAGTGGAATCCTCGCCAGCGAGAGCGGAAAGAACTCGAAGGCCGGACCATCCATTCCAAAGCGGCAGGATCATGGGCTGAATAGCGGAGAGAGTGCCATCGAAAGCACAAGTGTCGCCCCAACTTTCCAAAAAATGAGCGGCCGGCACCTGCCAGCGCGAGAGGCGCGACGTTTCGTTAAAAAATAGGCTGAGGTGACAAGTCTCGGGCACTTGAGCCAATAAAGAGGAAAAGTTTAACTCGGCGGGTGCATCATATGCGGGATTTCCTCCAAGTAGAAAAAGGTGCCGTACCTCACGCCGGTGCATTGCGGTGGCAAGGCTGGAAATATCGGCCGCTTTTTTCGCCTTCCTGTCGACTATCTCAATTGTGGAATTCAAATTTCCCAGCGCTCGATTCAACACCAAGGCAAGGGCCTGGACATGTGGAGGCTGGGAAGCCCCAACCCACACTACCGTGCGTCCTTCATTCGAAATTAAATCCTGGACGCATGCCGCGATCCAGCGTGGATCCGGTGATCCCGGCAGCGGCGGACATGCTCTCAACGCCGACGATAACATACTGTTGGGCACTTGTGCAGCCACTGCTTGCGCTAGTGCCAACAAAACTCCACCAATTTCGGACGCCTTGACACGCAAACGGTGATCCGCCATTCCACCTGTGAGCGAAAGATAGCTTTCCGCAACATAGAGACGATTCATTGGCGCGGTTCGCTGATCCGGATTTCTGCGCGAATAAAAACCCCGAGAAACTCCGATCGGAACTTCCGCCGGATTTAGAAAATCGGAATCCAAGCTGACAACGATGTCCGCTCGCTCAAACCGCGGAAGGAGAGCTTCACCCTCTTGTAAGGCCAAACCGGCTGCCCATTCATGCTCAATGGGTTCGTAGACTGCCCAGAGCATCCCAGGAAAATCTGCTGCTAACTGTTGGCGAAGGCGCTCTTGAGTGGGCGAAATTTCACCGGAAACCAAAACGGCAAGCCCTTCACCTGTTTTTTGATACTTCGATCGCACGCGACTGAGAAAATCTCGAAAGTCCTCTGCGCTGGCAGCTTTTCCCCCACAACTTATGGAGCGAATACGCGCCGGGTGGTACAATTCAGCAACGGAAGCTTGAGCAAAGGCACTCGACCCGCGCCCCGTCGCGGGGTGCAATGGATTGCTCTCCACTTTAATAGGTCGCCCATCCACTGTCGCAACCAGCAGAGGATTTGCCCCGGCTGCCGAAGGCATACTGGTGGCATAATAGAGAAATTTTCCAGGCAGCGACCATTCCACCGCATGGCTGAATGGGACAAGATGGGCTACCGGCCTCCGACAACTCCCCAAAGCGAGCATCGCCGCACTAGCACCTAAAAGCCTGACAAATTGGCGGCGCTCCAGATTGTTTTCAAAACCGGCCGGAAATTCGTCGCTAGGAGAAACCCTGCCTTCCAAATGACACTCATCTAAACTGCGCCACGGCGTCTTCATCGATGACATCCCCCGCAAGAGACCGGTGGCGATACGCCCGAAACTGATGCGGGCGCCGCGATCGAAAAGGGGCAATTCAATGCCGCATCGGTAGAGGGGCGGAGGAATTTTTCCGGCTGACGGTGACATTGCAGACACCAAGCCATCGTCAATGGCTGGACCTCACGAACAACTCCCATGCCAGCCACATTACCATGACAACTCAGGCAGTCCACTCCGCGATTCACGTGGGCCGCGTGATTAAAATACACATAATCTGGCAATCGATGTACATTGACCCAAGGGATCGGCAAACCTGACTTCCAGCTCTCGCGCATGGGCGCTAGCCGGGGGCTCTGAGAAAGGATCTGCCCTTCTCCATGGCAACCAATGCACGTTTGAGTTGGGGGTAAACCAGCTCGCGCAGAAAACTCCACTGCTGTG
>PSRL01000027.1 GCA_003176035.1 Verrucomicrobiota bacterium | reverse complement strand
GTGCCATTTCCGCCGCACATCCCAAGATAGCCTCCTATCCATTTACAACCCTGCGTCCTTCGGTAGGTGTTGTGGAATTACCAGGATATAAACGAGTGACCGTAGCGGATATTCCGGGATTGATTGAAGGTGCTCATGCAAATAAGGGCCTCGGACATGAGTTTCTTCGCCACATAGTGCGCTGCAAAATGCTGCTGTTTGTTCTGGATATGGCCGGTAGCGAAGGGAGAGATCCGCTGGAAGATTTTCGCACTCTTCGCAAAGAGCTCAATCTCTACGATCCGACACTTTCCGCCAAGCCCTGGGCTGTTGTGGCCAACAAAATGGACCTCGCCGAGGCTGCACGCAATTTAAAGGCATTTCAATCCGAAATAAAAAAAGCGCCCATCATTCCAGCCGCAGTTAAAATAGGAGAGGGGATTGAGGGGATCCGAGAGCTTCTTGTGGAATCGGAACGGGTTTCTTCCGGCCTTTGAGATGCCTGTGGATCAAAAAAAATCTCCTTCTCATCAGCGGCTTACAAAAGAAAACACTGCAGCCGGCGGAGGAACTGGCGGTCACTTTATTCGTATTAAAGGGGCCAGGCAGCATAACCTCAAGGGTTTGGATGTTGCGATTCCGAGAAATCAGTTTGTGGTAGTAACCGGAGTTAGTGGGTCGGGGAAGTCCTCACTTGCGTTTGATACTTTATATGCTGAGGGACAGCGAAAATATGTGGAAAGTCTATCCGCCTATGCCAGGCAATTTCTCGATAAGATGCAAAAGCCGGACGTGGATTTTATTGAAGGGCTTTCTCCTGCTATCGCCATTGAGCAACGGACTGCTTTGGCAAGCCCTCGCTCCACAATCGCGACAACCACCGAAATATACGATTACCTTCGTCTCTTATATGCTGCGGTGGGTTTGCCACACGATCCGGAAACAGGCGAACCGGTCATTTGTCAAACGCCACAGCAAATTATTGAAGCTATATTGACTTGGAAAGAAGGAACGCGGCTCATTCTTCTTGCTCCATTGGTTCGACAAGAAATTGGGGAATTAGGAGATGTGATAGAAAAGGCGCGACGTGGAGGATTTGTCCGTCTTCGTATAGATGGTAAGATTGTTGAGGTGGAGAAGCCCATCCGCTTAGTACGTACGGATCGTCACGATATCGAGGCTGTGATCGACCGTATCGTAATTAAAAAAGATGTGCGGCAACGTTTGGCGGATTCGGTTGAGGTCGCTTTGCGGCAGGGGGGAAATCAATTAACTGTGCTTTCGCAAGCAAATTCATCGACCGATTGGGAGCAGCACCAATTTTCCACTCATTACTCTAATCCCCGTACGGGCTTTACAATACCGAGACTCACCTCGAAGCATTTCTCTTTTAATAGCCATACGGGGGCCTGCCCGGCCTGTCATGGCATCGGATCGGAGACGTTTTTTGATCCCAACTTAATGGTGGATTCCGCAAAAACATTAGATGAGGGGGCAGTGAGAATTTGGCGGACGAGTAATTCGAAAATGAAACGACACTATGCCACACTGCTTGACAAGCTGGTCAGCCATTTTGGTATCCGGCGCAATCAGCCGTTTCACACTGTTTCCGCGCCATTTTGGCAAGCTTTGTTTTACGGAATGGAAGAGAAAAAACCTTCGGATTCCAAAGAGTCGGAACCGTTTTTCTTTGAGGGAATTGTGCCTCAAGCAGAGCGGCTATTTGCAGCAAGCGAAAGCGAACTCACCAGAAAGCGCTTACGAATGTTCATGTCTCGAAGAGTTTGCCAGGTTTGTAAAGGGGCTCGGCTTCGTCCGGAAATTTTGGCTGTAACGATAGAATCCACCTCTCGCCAGCGATTGAACATCTCCCAATTTTGCCAGATGACAATCGAGGAATGCCGTAAATGGATAGAGACTATCCGCCTCTCAGAATCGCAACGCCACATCGTCGCAGACATCCTTCGCGAAATCTCCCATCGAATTGATTTCCTCCTTCAAGTAGGCCTCGGTTACCTCACCTTAAATAGGGAGAGCAGCACGCTCTCCGGAGGCGAGGCGCAGCGTATTCGACTCGCAACCCAAATAGGTTCCGGTCTCTCGGGCGTCTTGTATGTACTCGATGAGCCCAGCATTGGCCTCCACCAGAGGGACAACATGCGGCTCATTCATACATTGCGCAGTTTGCGTGACCTTGGAAATTCCGTGATCGTAGTCGAACATGATGAAGACACCATTCGGGCTGCCGATTATATCCTGGACCTTGGACCGGGCGCAGGCCCTTATGGAGGGCAAATGATTGCCCAAGGAACCCTTAAGGATATTTTGGAGACCGAAGAGTCATTGACGGCGCAATACCTCAACGGCCGTTTGAAGATACCCGTTCCGCAAAGGCGTGCCTTGCCCTCTCAATCAGATCCGACTAGCCCGGCAACTCAAAGTTGGATCACCGTCACGGGAGCTCGGGAAAATAATCTCAAAAATATTACTGCGGCTTTTCCTCTGGGCTGCCTGACCTGTGTGACCGGTGTCTCCGGAAGCGGCAAATCCACCCTTGTAATCGACGTCTTATACTCTGCCTTGGCGAGACACCTAGCGGGTGCCAAAGCAACCCCAGGCAGATACGACAGTATATTGGGTCTTGAGAACTTGGAAAAAGTTTTCGTCATTGATCAAACCCCGCTGGGTCGCACCCCACGTTCCAATCCCGCAACTTACAGTGGTATTTTCGGGATAATTCGCGACCTTTTTGCGGGCTTGCCGGCAGCCCGCGTCCGCGGCTATGATGCAAGCCGATTTTCCTTTAACCTCAAAGGGGGCCGGTGTGAGCATTGCCAAGGAGCCGGCGTCATTCAAATTGAGATGCATTTTCTGGCGGACGTTTTTGCGGAGTGTGAGGTTTGCCATGGCAAGCGTTACAATCGCGAAACCCTGGAGATCACTTACAAAGGAAAGAACATTGCAGAGGTGTTAGATCTCAGCGTCGGGGAAGCCGGTCTCTTTTTTCGGAGCATTCCTGCTATTTCAAGTAAACTTGAGACCCTTCAAGAGGTGGGTTTGGATTATATCCGCCTCGGTCAATCAGCTGCCACCTTATCCGGCGGCGAAGCCCAGCGTATTAAACTCGCTTTCGAACTGGCAAAAAAAGGTAGCGGCGGCAGAAATCTTTATATCTTAGATGAACCCACAACGGGGCTTCATTTTGCAGACATCCATAAGCTTCTTGAGGTCTTGATTAAACTGCGGGATACTGGCAATACACTCATTGTTATTGAACACAATTTGGAAGTTATTAAATGTGCGGACTGGGTGATTGATCTGGGTCCGGAGGCTGGAGAAATGGGTGGCTCCATAGTGATCGAAGGCTCACCTGAGGAAGTGGCTCGCCATCCGCAAAGCCACACCGGCCACTATCTTCAAAAGATTTTTTCGGGGCACTGAGATTCACAATCATGAAGCGCTTCCGCAGAGAGAGTCCATTCATAACAAAAGGGTTTTGCAAAAACTTTGCAAAAAAATGCCTCTGCGCTGCGCTTGTAAATGCCTCCGTATGGATAGGGAGCCTGAGCTATGCCGAAGATCGAATCGGGGAAGCCTTGATACCTCGTTCTCAGGGCTTTCCTCAAGTGACAGTTACAAAACTGTCGGATATTTTAAACGAGAATACCCTGAATGAGTCCGATAAGCTGCGGACATTGAGAGAACTGGGGCGAACCTATTTTGAGGCAGGTCAATGGGCTGAAGCCATAGCAGTTCTTCGTCCGCTTTCCACTGACAGGGTTGCCGGTTTTTGGTTGGCGCAGGCTTTTGTCTCTCAGGGAGAATATGCGCAAGCACTTCCTCTTTACCAGCGAGCGCGAGCTGACGAAACCCTGCGGCCTTATGCTATTTTGGGAGAAGCGCGAATGCTGCATGCCTTAAAGAAATACAACGCAGCCCTTGCCTTATTAAGCGAGATTCCTCCCAAGAGTATAGTGGGTGACTCCGTTGCCTTGGAGAGGACAAGTATTCTTCTGGACCTCAACCGCCTCGCGGAGGCATCGCTTATTTTGAAAGCCAATGCGACCTTAGCATCATCGCCGTGGGGGCGCTATTTTTTAGCCAGGATGGCAATGCTGGAAAAGCGTTGGGAGGATGCCGCTGCACTTTTAAATCATATCCATTCGGATGACAGCGAGCTGATAAAAAATATTCTACTGGCACGGGTCGAATGTTTTGATCAATTGGGAGATTTTACATCGGCGGAAAATTTATTGGTAACATTTATTCAAGAGCATCCGGAACATTCCGCATTGCCTGTCCTGTTTGCTAAACTTGACGAAGTCTATGATCGGGAAAACAACCCTTCCGGAGGTGACCTTCGTCGATGGGCTGAAGACGCAAATCATCCCTTCCGCGCCGGCTACGCAAAATTTTATCGTGCTCGGAATGATTCCCGGATCGGTCTCTCCGATGGCGCGTTGATACTTTTTCGAGAATTTATTCGCGATCTGCCACAGCACCCTCTGGTGAGCGCCGCACGTGCGGAAATAGCCGAATATTATCTCCACAATTCCAAAGCCCAAGATGCTCTGGATAGCCTTTCCACCTTCCGGTCTCACTTGCCTGGAGCGGGAGACATTGCCAGCAGAATCAATTTTCTGCGTGGCAGCGCGCTATTTGCTTTGAGCCGCTATGCGGAAGCAGCCAACGCATTTTTAGATGCGAGCCATCAAGACCCTTCTTCAGCGGCTGAGACCGCTCTCTATAATTCGGCACTGTCTTATCTGTTTGCTAATTCACTTTCCGGTGGCAATCTCGCAAAAACGGAACTGATGAAGCGCTACCCCACCGGAGAAGCTCTCCGGCAGCTCCGGTTCGTTGAAGCCTTGCAAAAGGCAAAATGGAAGCACCCTGACGCCGCACAGGCGCTGGCAGAGGTGGCAAAATCTTCAGTCCGCGCGCAATTGGCATTTGCCGAATTCTGTTTTGCTCACAAAGATTTTGCACGTGCCTCCGAAGAGTGGATGCGATTTTCCGACCATCCCGGGGCATTTAATGATCGCGCAGCCTATTTAGCTCTTTCCTTAGCCGATGCTAGCACGAAGGTCAGCGAGGACCAAGTCATTCGACTGGCGCAGGATTTTCTGGAAGCCTATCCCAGCTCTTCTTTTAAGCCTGAGGTGCGGATGAAGCTCGGTGAAATTTTTTTTCGACGCGAGAATTTCTTGGCAGCTCAAATCCAGTTTGAAACCCTTGCGCGAGAATTCCCTGACTCTCCCTTAACCGAATCCGCTCTTTTCTTCGCAGGACAAAGTGCTGTGCGCTCGATGGAGCCCACCGCCGCTGAAAATGCAATGCTCATTTTTGAAAAAGTCGCCAAAATGAGGGGTCCCTTTGCTTCGTTGGCGCGTTTGGAACAAGCCCGAGTTCAAGAAGCCCTGGTGCGTCCTGACCAGGCATTGCTCATTCTAAAAAATATCCTAGCCCTTCAGAGCGATCCCGAAATCCGTGCGGAAGCGCTGACGATGCAGGGAAATATCCTCTTTGGTCAGGGGCCGATTGGCTCTGAAAATTATGTTCGCGCAATAGAATCCTGGCAGCAGATCCTTCTTGACCCTAGAGTGACTTTGCCTTGGAAAAATCAAGCTCTTACTAAAATTGGCACCGCGTATCAAAAATTGGAGGATACCGGCCGAGCACTTGCGAGCTATTACGAAGTCTTCAGCACCTTTAATCCTGCCAATCCGGAATTTTTCTGGTTTTATAAAGCGGGATTTGATGCGGGAAAGCTTCTGGAATCCCAAAAAAAGTGGAACGAAGCCATTCGTGTCTATGAGCAACTTGCTGCCATTGCCGGCCCGCGAGCTCAGGAAGCCAAACAACGCATACAACTTCTGAAACAGCAACATCTGATATCAACAAAGTAACACATCTACTTTTACAAAGCCTTATGGCGCCCTCAAAATGAGCCCACACACAAAACTTTATATCCCCGGACCAGTCGAAGTCTCCGAAAAAACACTTCGCGCATTGTCTCAACCAATGATTGCGCACCGCAGCTCTCGATTTCGAGAACTCTACGCAGCGATTCATGTGAAATTGCAGGCTTTGTTTGAGACGGAGCAGCCTGTTTTTCTCTCTACATCCTCCGCCTGGGGAGTGATGGAGGCGTCCATTCGCAATTTAGTAAACAAAAAGGTGCTCAACTGCATGTGCGGCGCATTTTCTGACAAGTGGTTTGATGTCAGCAAACGCTGTGGAAAAGAGGCTGAGTCCTTGCAGGTTGAGTGGGGACAGCCGATCCGCCCGCAGGATGTCGAAGCGAAACTCAGAGAAGGAGGATTCGATGCTGTGACGCTCGTTCACAACGAAACATCGTGTGGCGTCAAAAACCCCCTGCAAGAAATCGCCGCGGTTGTTCGCAAGTTTCCGGAAGTTCTTCTCATTGTGGACACCGTCTCGTCATTTTCCACAGAATCCATTCCCATGGATGAGCTTGGCATCGACGTTCTGCTGACTGGTAGCCAGAAAGCCTTGGCGCTTCCGCCGGGCCTAGCCATCTTCAGTGTTTCCCAACGTGCTTTCGAACGCGCTGTTTCCGTCCCCGCACGCGGATACTATTTTGACTTTTTAGAATTCAAAAACAATCAATCGCGGAACATGACCCCGACAACTCCCACGCTTCCTCACATATATGCCCTGCAGTCGAAACTTGAGGATATCTTCAATGAAGGACTTGAGAAGCGTTATGCCCGCCATCGCCACCTCAATTCTCTAGTCCATGATTGGGTGCGCCATAATGGGTTTGAATTTTTCGCACCGGAAGGATACCGCTCAATCTCCTTAACCTGTGTTACCAACAATCGAAAGGTAGATATTACGGCTTGGATAGAGCGCCTCCGCGAAAAACACCACATGGTAATCGATGGCGGCTACGGGAAACTTAAGGGAAAGACGTTTCGTATTTCCAACATGGGCGATGAGACAGAAGAAAGCATCACCCGAATGCTGATGGCCTTATCCGACACGCTGAAAGCAGCGTGAGCCGAAATCGCCGGGAGGTTGGTTGAGAGAGAGCATTGCGGCTCCAAAGACACCGGCGCTATCTCCTAAGAGCGGTCTCAAAAGAGGGGTTTCAAATGTCTGATTGAAAATCCGAGAACGAATTTTTTCGCGGGTGGATTCCGAATACAGCTCGTCAATATTCCCCACACCTCCACCAATAACAATGGCATGCGGATCCAGGGTATCAATAATAATAGTGATGGCATCAGCAAAACGATCTGTCAGATGCGCAATTGTGGCATCTGCAGCGGGATCAGTCCCGGTATGAGCTCGCTCAACAATTTCTCTGAGCGGAGAGATTTTTCCTGATTGGGCTGCGTAAAATTTTTCTAAAGCGGGTCCGCTGATAAAGGCTTCGATGGTGCCTTTGGTCCCGTATACGGAGGTAGGTCCATGCGGATCGAGTATAATTTGGCCCCACTCGCCTGCGATTCCATGGCGCCCTTCCAGAACATTTCCACGGACTATCAGACCGCCTCCGACGCCGGTGCCCATAATAACGCCAAAAACCGTCTCAAAGCCCTGGGCGGCCCCGCAAGTAGCTTCCGCAAGCGCGCAGCAATTGGCGTCATTTGCGAGGGCAATTTTTATTCCCAGCATTGCTTCCAGGTCCTTCCTAAGCGAGCGACCATTTAAGCAAATGGTGTTGCATCCCTTCATAATATGACTAATAGGATCGGGAACTCCAGGCGTGCCGATGCCGATTTTAGCAGGCAGGGGC
>PSRL01000121.1 GCA_003176035.1 Verrucomicrobiota bacterium | reverse complement strand
TTAAATTTGAATCATAAGAAGTCATGAAAAGGATCATACATAGTTTCAGTAGAAGCTACTTGCCTTCCGGGGACCTAAAATGATCCATCTGACAAGGTGCCAACCGAGATTTGCTGTCACGTTTTCCTTGCCTTTCGAAAATCGTGGGCTCCGCCAGGATGAGAGGCTCCGAATTTGGTACCTCGGAATCGGCCGATTTACAGCCAAAGCGGCGCTCGCTACCCATCTTTTACAAGAAAGACCGCAACTTCTGGTGATTGCAGGATTCGCTGGAGCACTTTGTCCGGAAATTCGAGCCGGCGATGCTTTTCTGTGCGAAAACATGTCTGATGCCGTGACCATCCAGGCATTACTCACGCAAGGATGGATACCACCTCCAAGTGCACACCTGCATACCAATGAAAAGCTGGTGTCAAGCTCCTCTGAAAAATTTCTTTTGCACCGGTCAACCGGTGGTGACCTCGTCGACATGGAAACTCTTTTCTTAATAGAAGTAGCACGATTGCATTCGATTCCATTCATTACTATCCGAGCCGTCAGTGATGATGTCAGGATGGACTTGCCGGCACCGGAATCGATTCTCTACGATACACGCCGCCAACGTACGCGGCTATTAGCACTCGCCGCCCATTTGGCAATGAAACCACGGTGCATCCCCGGTTTTCTGAAGCTGTTAAAAGGCTCTCTTTGTGCCCGTTCCCAATTGGGGCTTCATCTCCGGTCCGTACTGCGGGCGGCCGCGGCTTCGAGTGATTTTGGCGAGAAGTCAGGCACTTTCTTCAAATAGCCGGAACCCTCTGCTTTGTCCTACAATCTGATGGGCTGCGCAATTTTTCAGTCTGAAGCGCCTGGGCTGCTTGGCCTTCAATAAGCCTTCAATAACATCATACAATATGTGTCATGTATAATTTAGGGAGAGGGAGGCCCCTCTTTGAGCCTTTTTTCCTTTTAGAGTTTCTTTTGCTAAGTGACTCTTCTGTCTTGAAATACTTATAAAAATCCTTTTGATATACGGCCATACGCTAAATTAGCACTTGAGATCTTGGCTAAAACTTATGTTGGATTCGCGCGAAATTCATCACTATGTTTAAGCTGCCCATCACTACATTTTTTGCCTTCGCAATAGCTGTCGTTCCCGTATTCAGTCGGGATCAATCGAACAATGCTCAAACCCTTCCCAGTTCAAGCATTTCGGAGAGGAAGATTGATGTTTATTTTTCTCCAAATGGAGGCGGCGAACAAGCCATTGTAAAAGAGCTGAGTCAGGCAAAAAAGTCGGTACTCGTTTTAGCCTATTCCTTTACCTCCGCACCTATTGCTCAAGCTCTTGGGCAAGCGAAAGACCGTGGTTTGGATGTACAAGTCATTTTAGACAAGAGTCAAAAGCGGGCTCGGTATTCGGTAATCAACTATCTCCAGAGCCATGGAATCTCCGTATTTATCGACATCCCGCACGCTATTGCTCACAATAAGGTCATGATCATTGATGGCCAGGACGTGATCACGGGTTCTTATAATTTTACGTCTTCTGCAGAAAAGCGGAATGCAGAGAACCTTCTTATCATCCGCAATGATTCTCAAATCGCTACCGTTTACACTCGTGAATGGCATCATTTGAATAACCAATCTGCGTTGGCGACGCCAACGGCTAGCCTGCGACAGTAACTGAATGCATCTCCCCCCGCCCCCCAAAAAATAACCCTCCTTCATTATGAAAAACCTCCTCCTTGCCGTGGTAAAAACTCATCCATGTTGGGCTGCGTTGATAGCGCGGCTGACCCTTGTTTTTGTCATATTTCCGCATGGCACTCAAAAGGCCCTTGGTTGGTTTGGCGGTCCAGGCCTACAAAATGTCCTGACATTCTTCACCCGCGATTTGCATTTGTCGCCTTTCTGGGCTTGGTTGGTCATTGCAACTGAGTTTCTGGCCCCAATTGGCCTTTTTCTGGGCCTTCTGACGCGTATTTCAAGCCTGGGAATCATTGGAGTGATGGCAGGTGCTATTGGCTTGATTCATTATCACAATGGTTTTTTTATGAATTGGAGCGGTCAGCAAAAGGGAGAGGGTTTTGAATACCACATTCTTGTCCTGGGATTAGCCTTAGTCTGCTTAATTGCAGGAGGTGGCAAGGCGTCAATAGACTCCTGGCTCACGTCGCGTTTTGCAAAGAGGTAACTTGCAAATTCCGTCAGAGCATTTTTTATAACTTATGATCAGAGCGGAGGATCAACGCGCTCTTCGTTATTTTTTTCTTTGCAGATTGGCCTTATAGCATCGAGAAGCTGTTGATTGGATTGTACATTTTTTCCGATACGCAAACAGGGATGGTATACTGCTACGATATTGGTGCTATGTTTTTTGAAATTGCTGAGCGCCGGTTGTCCTGACGTTTCCGAGAAATCATAAATACGGTAGCCCAGATCTAAAAGGTGTTGGATCAATTGGCATTCGGAGCTCCCTTGGAATTGTAACGCTTTGTCTAAAAGTTCCAAGAGGAGTGCAGGCTTGAATTTTTGAATTACTTCCTTGGCCCCTTTGAGAACCTTATGTTCTGCACCTTCCACATCGATTTTCATAAGATCCAGACGGTGAAGATTCCTGACTTCCGGAACCTGATCTAAACAGCAGGTCTCTACGGTTTGAGTGCCCGTTTGCCGCACATTCCACACGAAATTTCCTAGAGTATTTTGACCCTCATGCCCATATTCCGAAATTCTCAATTGGGCGGAACCCATTTGATCGGTAACTGCCTGGGCGAAAATTGTTACATTCCCGAGGTCGTTCAAGCAAATATTTGCTTGCAGGCGAGCAAGTTCACGAGGACTTGGTTCAAAAGACAACACCCGGCCTTGCTTTCCGACTTGTAGGGCAGCAAGGACACTAAAAAGGCCATCATTGGCACCAATGTCTAACATGACCATGTCCTCCTTTAGTAACGCATGAACGAAGGCAAATTCGTTGGGTTCTATGCATCCACCGACGTAGATTGGCCGGCTCAAATCGTTTCCTAAATAGAGATTAATTGTGGAATCATGGTACCAAGGATGCAGGATGGGTTTTTGCAGCCGACGCTCGTGACAAATGTTCCAAATCAAGCGGCGACTTTGAGTAGTGGAAGACGAGTGGGCCTCGGCAATATCAAAATGCCAACCCGGATAAGGCTTTAGTGCCCGTAATTCTGTGAGGCACATTGCTAAGCATAGTAAAGAATCGTCGGGCAGGTTCCGGATGCTTTCCGTGAGGTCTCTTCCCCGACGCAAGGCCGATTTTAGATTGTTTTTTTGCAGCGTCAGTCTGACTTCATTGCTAATCACATTTCTAGAGCGTTTTTTAATTAAATAACTACATGTTGTTGCCAGGAATTTTTTGCCCATGCGCGAAGCAACAACCGAGCCATATCTTGATGATACAGCCCGGTGGAGGCGACAAAGCCTGTGGCAAAAAGGCCGGCAATCTCATGGTAATTTCTTGCAACATGTGAATATTTAGTTAAAAAATTCTCTAGCTTATGGCGCCGCAGGCAGCGGACTCATCGGCAATTCAATACAAAGGGGAATTGGAGAAGAATGTTTTTCCCAAAGTTCGCGGATTCGAAGAGCTGCAGTCTCATCGTCGAAACAGCGTCCGATAGGAATATACCGAATCCCTGGTACAGTGGAGAGGGAAGGATGCAAACACCTCCAAAAATCGACTATGGTAACCTGATTTTTGCTTTGCAAAAAGTCCGCGGCTGTTAAGCCTTGAAATGCGGCATCTCTTGTCGTAACAAGGATGACTTCGGCCTCCTTCAAACATTGTTCAAGACTATCGGCAATATGCGCGTGGTGACGCAATGCGATGCGGGCGGCATCATTAGCCAAGGGATCATATCCGGTGACTTGATAACCTGCTTCCGCCAGTGCGCATGCTAGGGCGATACCCGGCGAATGGTCGATGACATGAGAAAGTTGTTTGTAAGCAAGCCCTAATACCGCAATAGTTTTGAACCCGCTCGCGACTTGCTTGATCTTCTCAATAAAGCGGCCCAATACCGCTTGATTATAAGCATCATTTGATTGGAGAAGGTTACAATTTGCTCCCAAGGAAGAACCTATGAAGTTCAACGCCACGTTGTCCCGAGGAAAGCAAGGACCTGCAAAACCCATGCCTCCTGTAAGATATTTTCTCCCGATTCGGGAATCGGCTCCCAGAGCCGCGGAAACCACATCCACATTTCCTCCCGGAATGCGTTCGCAGAGGTCCGCGAGGACATTTGAGAAGGAAATTTTCAGTGTGACATAGCTATTTAGCGCTATTTTTGCAATTTCAGCATTCTCCATACTCATTCGATGGACTGCAAGATTCTTTAAGCACACTTGTCTGTAGATAGCTTCCAATGCGTCCCCGCTGCGGTCATCAAATTGACCGATGAGAAAGAAATCCGGGTTTAATAAATCTCGAATTGTTGTACCCAGGGCAATGAATTCCGGACTATAGCAGAGACCGAAATCTTGACCGCATTTTTTTCCGGACGCGGCCTCCAGAATTGGCAAGAGTCCATAGCGAGTTGCTCCTGGCAGTACAGTGCTTGTCACTACGACTACATGATATTCATTTTTCCTAGCAAGAGCTCTGCCAATTTCGGTGATCGCATGTTCGGCATATTTGAGGGAAAAAGCACCTCGTTCATCACTGGGAGTTGGTACTATAATAAAACTGAGGCTGGAATTCCGAATCGCATCCTCACTATTCAGTGTTGCACGAATCCGATGGCGGTAGGCCGTTAACATCTCTTCGAGACCCGTTTCCTGAACCGGTGCAAGACCAGTATTGAGGGCATCCACCGCATTTTTGAGGATATCAACGCCGATCACATGAAATCCGCGGCTGGCCATTGCGGCTACCATACTCGCCCCGAGCTTCCCTAGTCCAAAAACTGAAATGTGATGTTTCATAAGTATAAATGCTCCATATGAGAAAAATAAAAATTTGTAATTAGCTCTTTGCTATTTAGCCAAACAATAAATCTTTTTTAGTTGTATTGTAATATCTCGTAGTAATTGCCGGAGAGGATCTCTCAAGCGTTGTATCCCTGTTGGCTGATGGTGAGGTTGGGATTTCAATTTTTGCTTCAGTTGTTTGATGGCATTTCGAAGATGTTGATCTGCTGAGAATTCCGGTCGTAACGCAGTGACTGGGGCGAAGGGTGCGGCCTGGAGCGAAGCCGGAACCTTACGTATTTCCAGTTTGTGACGAGTACACAAGGTTTCGTCTAAGGGAATGTCCCGAAGTCCCCACTTCTCAGTATTAAACTGCATGAATTGCTTTTCCTTTAAAAGCGGTTGGATAACTTCAAAATCAAGCCAGCTGATTCCCTGTTTTTCCAATCGTTCGAACATCGGCTTGGGGTTTAGGGGATCGAAGCCTGAATCGTAAGCATGATTGATATGGTAGCAGACAGCCGGCGGCGGAAACCATGCTTCGTAAAGTCTTGAACGGTGAGCAGCCATTAAACCCAAGGAGTCGATGTGCAGCGAAAATAATTCAAATTCGGCATATCCATGAATTTCTTGCCATCCATTTCGATGTAGCAGTGCAAAGTCGCCACAAGCGTCCAAATGGAGCCATCGAAGGGGCACATCCGGTTTAGCCGTTAAAGTAGATATTCCCTCGTTTGTCTCAACTTCAAACTGCCCTGTTTTCAAGGCGGCATTAAAAATCGCTTTAAGCGGTGCTCCTTTGGTTTGGAGATCAGCGATATTAGACAACCGTTTTCTGTGATGGCAGCAAACGAGGTTTGCTCGTGCAAATTGTAATTTTTCGTCGAGCGAAACGTCTTTCGGAATTTGGTGACTGATGTCGAAGCGGTCGCATCGATAATGCCGATCGGCGCGGAGAATTCTCTTCGCAAGAGTGCTCATGAGTTCTTCGGAAAAGAGAACGTCAATATTAGTTGCTAGAATAAATTCTCCTTGCGCGCGCCGAATTCCAACATTCTTAGCAATCATCTGAAAAAGTGGCAATGCCCGAGCAAATCGTAGAAGGATGTGACGTTCAAAAGGAACTGTAATGACTCGGCACTCGACCCACGAATTCTGGTACCTCCAGTCAATTGCTTCAGCAAGGGAGGGCCGATCCTGAGGCGGATTCCACTCCACTAATATCAGCTCAGCACAAAGCTGATGGCGTTCACACTGCTGAAGAAAGCTGTCGACGAAAATCTGAGTTCGATAGAGAGGATTGCCGCCATGATCGTCATTGCGACTCGCTGCAATGATCGAAAGGTAAGGCATGGCGTTTATAGAGAGAGCGGTGTTGATCTTCTAGCTAGTGGCGAAGGCAAGGGCAGGTTCGAACTTGTCTCTGGCTGCTCGCTGGTTACGCAGCGTCATTTGCTCATAAATCCACTCATAGGTCTTACGCAGCCCATCTTCGAGACCGAAAGAAGGAGCCCAGCCCAGTTTTTCTTGAATTAAGGTATTGTCACTATTGCGTCCGCGCACTCCTTTTGGCGCGCTTAAATTATAATGACGAGTGAGTTTCACCCCCGCAATACGTTCGACAATGTCAACGAGCTGGTTGATTGTGATCATTTGGCTGCTCCCAATGTTCAACGGGACTGTAACCTCGCTTTCCATTAATCTGAGCGTTCCTTCGAGGCAGTCATCGATATAGGTGAAACTTCGCGTTTGTTCTCCATCTCCCCAAATTTCGATTGTGGATGAACCCGTCAACTGTGCTTCAATTACTTTACGACAAATGGCAGCCGGAGCTTTTTCTCGCCCCCCGTCATAGGTACCAAATGGC
>PSRL01000019.1 GCA_003176035.1 Verrucomicrobiota bacterium | reverse complement strand
TAAGCGTGCAAGCGCATCCGAGCTTTTTCCTGGTGAAACCGCTGTGGCTTCCGCCTGCAAAAGCTTCTTATCAGCATGAGCATCCTTTTCGAGACTGGCGATTCGCAGTGTGAGAACTTTTTTTTGCGCGTCATTTGCAAGGAGGAGCGATTCGGTTTCTGTTTTGCGGAGTTTTGCCAACGTCAACTGCCAATTGTCGGCTTCCGTAGCGGGTGGATTGGAAAATTGTTTGATGGCCTGATCCAACTTTGGAAGATGGCTGGCATTCTCTTGTGTGGTATCCGCTAAAATTTTAAGTTCGCTAGTGGCGGCATCCAGAGCTTGCGTGGTCGAATTGAGGCGATCGCGGACTAAAGCAATTTCCGTATCCTCCAAACCAGGACTGCCGCCGCTCTCGGCCAAAGCCTGTCGGGCCGATAAATTCTTGGAAAAGCGGTCAAGCGTTTGGAGACTTTCCGCATAACGCTGAAAATTTCGCAGAGCATTTCCCGCGGCTGATAGCAGGTCCGTTTGCAGGGTGGCTGGGAGACCGGCACCGGCAATTGCAGCGGCCGTCGCGGGGCTCTGCATGCGCTTAAAGGTCTCTTGTGCCTCCTGAATAAACCGTTTGGAATCCTCTATTTGCTCGAAGAGCGGTTTTTCGATGGGCTGCGGGGTAGGGGAGCTAGACGGCTGGGCGCTGAGTGGCAAGCCCGGCGGCAAGCCCGGTGTGGCCGAAACGTTGTGCGGCAGGGAAACGGATGTTAAAAAAAAGTAAAAGAAAATAAATCGCAACATATTAGCGGCAGCAAATTAATAGAAACGAAAACAGTGTTATTCGCAACTCCCGCTGGTCGAGTCGTTCTCAATATTTGAGAATCTTTTCCAGAAATCGGGCGGCAACCTCGGTCTGTGGATTTCTGAAAAAATCTTCTGCGGCAGCCGATTCCGCAATTTTGCCTCCGGCCACAAATGCCACACGACTTGCAATTCGGCGTGCGAATCCCATCTGGTGCGTCACCAACAGAAGTTTCCTGCCTTCACGCCCCAGGCCAGCAATGACGTCCAAAATTTCGGCCGTCATTTCCGGATCCAAAGCCGATGTCGGTTCATCCAGCAAAAGAAATTTCGGCTGAACCACCAAAGCACGAGCAATTGCAACTCGCTGTCTCTGTCCCCCCGAAAGTTGCGCTGGCTTCTTGTGCGCATGATCAGCCAACCTCAGGCGTTCCAACGCCTCAAAAGCGAGCCGTAAGGCCTCTTTTCGCTTTACCCCATGCGCCTTTTCTAACGGGAGACAAACGTTCGCCAGAGCACTCAGGTGAGGAAAAAGATTGTAGGCTTGGAATACGATTCCCAATCGCCGCCGATACCATAGTAGAGCCTCTTCACGGTAATCCACCGCCTCTCCATCAATCACCACTTGCCCGGAATCGGGGTATTCCAGCCCGGCAATGATTCGCAGCAAAGTCGTTTTCCCCCCTCCCGAGGGACCCAATATGGCAAGAACATGGTCAAAGGTGACATTCAGAGTGGCCCCCTCCAGTATCGCATGTTGCCCAAAACTTTTATTTATTTCGAAAAGTTCAAGTTTCATATCGGAATTTTTTCTCCAACATTTTGCAAATGAGTGACATCGGTAATGTCAAAATCAAGTATCCGATTGCGAGAGGAAAGAAACTTTCGAGACTTGCAAAAGTCGCGGAATTTATTTGCTCGGCGGCAAGAGTGAATTCTTGAATGGCGATGATTGAGAGCAACGAAGAATCTTTAATCAACGAGGCAAATTGCCCCGCCAAAGGGGGCAAAACGTGTCGCAGCGCTTGAGGGAGAACAACGAAACAAGCCGTTTGTAAACGAGTGAGACCAATTGCGCGAGCTGATTCCCATTGAGATTGACCCACACTTTCAATGCCAGCGCGAAAAATCTCCGCCAAATAAGCTCCCGAGAAAAGGGACAAAATAAAAACACTGGAGACAAATCGGTTTTCCAAGTGGAGCTGATATGCCACCACATAATAGAAGAGGAGGATGATGACCAAGAGAGGCATTCCGCGTACGGTTTCCACATAGATCGCAGCTAAACTTCGCAGTGGAAGGAAAGATGCCTTTCTGGCCAGCGCCGCAGCCAGCCCTATAAAAATGCTCAGGCAAAGAGAGGCAAAAGAGAGCACCAGAGTTAATAGCCAGCCCTTCAAAAAAGTCTCGCGATATGGCCAAACGCGTTCCCAGCCTGTCAATTCCGAGGCGAAAATCCACCAACTTGCCAGGCTGAGGAGAAAAATTCCAAAGAGAAGATGAAAAACACGAATGCTATTCGGCGTCTGAGGGCAATAAAAAAACCAGCGGGAAATTGGGGAGTCAGGCATGGGGGACGGCGGAGTTAAACGGATGATTTATATCGAAAGAACTCTAAAATGAGGATGTCTCTTTTTCTCTGAAGTTCGGTGGTTGCCAAATTCAAAAATATAAAGGAATCCCTAATTCACGAAAGGCTCGTTTTTGATCGCCAAGATATTGATTGCCCAGTTTTTCGAATCCCCCTTGTTTGCGAAAATCCCTAAGAAAAGCGTTAACCTGTGTGAGCAGCGCCGTATCACCCTTACGAAGTCCGATCGCCCAATCTTCGTGACTAAATTGATGGAGTATCGCATCGCATTTTTCTTGATGGAGTTGCCAGTATTTCCAAATAGACATCTGATCGTAAAGAAACGCATCTACTCTTCGCTGCGTGACCTCACGCACAGCTGCGGCTTCTTTTTCGAAAATAAGAATGGTGGCTTGAGGGAGATTCTGAAGAGCCCAGATTTGAGCTGTCGTTCCTTGGCGAACAGCAACCTTTCGCGCAGCTGTATTCAACTCTTCCACCCGATGAATTCCGGAGCCCTTTGGGATCAGGAGAGCTAATCCAATCTTAAGGTATGGTTCCGAAAAGGCAATCGACTGACGGCGTTCAGCGGTATCTGTCATTGAAGAAATGATCAGGTCTATTTTATGAGTCTGCAAAGAGAGAATCAGTCCTGCGAAAGGGACATTTTCAATACGGATAGGCCGATGGAGATATTCTCCCAAATGCTTGGCAATTTCCACACTGATGCCAGCAGGTGAACCGTCGGGTCGAATTGTCTCAAAGGGAGGATAAGAGAGATCCATCCCAACAACGAGTTCATTGTGAGGGGGAGGAGGGTAACACGCACTCAGTAAGAAAAGCGCGCAAAATCCGGTTGCAATTCGGATGAACGCAAATGAGAGGGCTTTCAAAACTTTTACAAATTGTTTTTTATCAATCGCTCACTGATTGTGAGAAGGCCGCTGAGATAGGGGAGCAGCTGTTTTTTTCTGGAGACAATGCCATCGAGCTGCCAGACGAAACGCTCTTCGGTCGGGTAATCGACTTGGTTGAGATAGTTTTCGTCTCCGCGCATGAGGAGGAGGGAATTTTGAGTGTTCACATCGGTAACCAAAAGTGCGGAAAATAAATATCCATGCTCCAAGCGATACGTTTCCAGTGCATTGAGCAAGCTTTCTCTTTTTTCCGGAAAGTGAGAAAAGCTGATTTCTTCAACTTGCGAAATGGTAAAGGTATGACCGCGTTCCCGGTATTCCTTACAATCGGCGGTGATCGCCTGTTGGGAAGTCAGGGTGAGGAGTGGCGATCCGACAGAGAAAATTTCCTCTGCAAGACGAGTGGGAGCAATGTTTGTGATTTGGGCAAGGTGGTCGAGAATTTCGCGGTCAACCGCCGTGGTGGTGGGCGAGGTGAGATTTAAGGTATCCGAAATCAACCCCGCCATTAATATTCCCGCCACATTTGCAGGAATCGGTTGTTGAGCAGTTTGGTAACTGGTGGCGACGATCGTGCACGTGGAACCAACAGGGCGATTCACAAAGAGGATCGGCGCCTCGGTGCTAATAGATCCTAATCGATGGTGATCTAATATTTCCACAATAGGAATTTCATCCGCACCAATGACGGCCTGACTCAATTCATTGTGATCGACAAGAATCAATTGCCGAGGAATCGGCTTGAGAAAATCACTTTTGGAAAACACGCCCAATAGAGCGCCATTTTCCCCCAGAACGGGGAAAGTGGATTGAGAAGACAGCGCTAAAGTCCGCCGCGCCGCTTCCAAGGTGAGATCAGCCGAGAGCGCGCGGAATTTTTCCTCCAACATTTGGTGTGCGCGAATTGCGCCGCGAATGTGAATTAAGGTACTTGAAGTATCCAGGGTGGTCAGAATTACGGCAATGCCCTTTTTTTCGCACAACGTGAGTGCCGCAGCCGCAGGACGACTGCCGCCCGTTAGGAGAAGCGCCCCAACGCCCGCCTCGGCAGCCATTTCTATAATCCGAGGACGGTCGCCAACCACCACGATGGTTCTTTGAAGGGTCGAACTTTCCAGGAGAGAACGGAATGATCCTTCGGCCACAGCCGCTACTAAAAGGGAGTAAATTTCGGGTTGCTCAGAAGGAATGCCTGCAAGCACTTCCGCATTTAAACTCTCGCGAATATTTGCAAGACTTGCGTGGATTGTACAACCTGGTTGGGGTTCGTTTAAGAGCAGATAATCCGTCAATTTGTGGGTCGAAAACAACCCGATGCAGCGACTGGCGCGGTCTATCACCGGGAGGAGACCCCGAATTCGACTTGTCCGCAGGCGCGACAAAGCATGGAAAATCGGTTCCTCCGCTTGAGCGGTAATCACCTTGGTTTCCATGACGTCTTCCACCCGGGGAGTCACGTCGCTGAGAAAAACAGGGGGCTCAAAGCCAAACCGGTGAAGCACGTAATCGATGCGCTCATTAGTATTGCCACAACGGGCAGCCACAGCCGTGGTGTCTCCCGTAACATGCTTGAATTCGGCATAAGCAAGGGCCGAGCAAATAGCATCCATGTCCGGGTTTTTATGTCCGATAACAAAAGTCTTCATATGACGAATTACTGAGAATATGCCCTCTTCGGCAGACCTTATTTTCTGCTAGCTTCGCTACTTGAAGAAAAAGCAGCCTGCTCGCCGCTATCCTGAAGGTCCGCAGCCAAACTATTCAAACGTCTTTTTGTAAATTTTGTCTTGAGTATATGCGGAAATCGCCGGCTTTAGACACAGCGGTACCACAAAGCGGGCAAGCGCCAACAAGCCCATTCCCCCCCATTTTAAAAATCTAAGACGCCCAACGGAACTGCCGCCTTTCTGCGACGAACCGCCCGCCTTTTGTCTTGTAAAAAAGCGCCCCAATATGAAGCTTGCCGTTGCAGCTCCTCCTAACCAAACGGAGGGGCTTTCGCGTATGGATCCGCGGAATTTTTCCGCAACGTTGAGCTCATCCTTCAGAGCACGCAAATCCCGAGTGACCGCGGCGCGGCTTTGATTGATGGTTGCTATGAGAGCTTGCTTGATGGAATGGGAACTCACTTTTAACTGAAGTTACGCATTTTTATGAAACCTGGGGAGAAAAAAGACAGTTTTGGGGACCATGCCTACCCCGAATTCTCTTCTTTGACCATTTTTTAGTTCGAGGAAGAACCCAGCGTTTCCAGATCTTTTTTAATTTCAGAAATCGTTGCCGAAAACATTGGCTTACCGATTAAGCGTGCAAATAGGCAAATGCCAATAATGGCTGCCATTCCATGAAGCACAGCGACACCCAGGGCAACCCACATCCAACCCACGCCCAACCAAGCCACCAGAAAGAACGTCAGAAATAATAGCAAAAACAGATAACCAATTAATAAAAAAAATACTGCACCCAAAAAAAGTATTAAGAGACGAAGACAGTGAGTAGCGGCTTCCCGACCTTCCCAAGTGAGCAAAGAAAAAAGCCCTCTGACATGTTCCACCAGCGAACCTGTCAGTGCCTTCACAGCCATTCCTACCGAGGAATTTGGCATTGTTTTCGAAAAGGTCTTAACGCCTCCTCAAAATAGCTGCGAGTAAAAACCCTGCTCCAAGGGCTAGGCCGACTGCCTTAAGGGGGTTGGTGCGGATGTAGTCTTCAGTTTTGTTTTGCATATTTTTCGCTCGTGAGGCTGCCTCTTCAAGGGCGGATTCCGCCTTGGTCCGGTATTCCTGCACTTTTTCTTGAGCCTGCCCCCGCAGTGTGCAGCATGTTTCTGAAGCGGCTTCCCCAAAACTTTTTACCGCTTTCTCCATGTGTTCCTTGCCTCTGGTAAACGCTTCATTTGCCTCTTTTTTCAGGGTGCTGCCCAGATTTTTTGCGGCCTCACTTGTAGCTTCCCATGCCTTTCGTGCATGGTCCGAGCCACTTTCCAATTTCGCTTTAATTTCCGAGGTGTCGTGAGTATCTTCAGTCATATCCATATCCAAAGCTAATTTAATTAATTAACTAACGCGTCTCCCCTTTAACCCTTTGATGGAATTTTGCCACATTTTCTGCGGTTGGCAAGTAAGATCAAAGCCATTGGGGGAGCTTCCCATGCGGGTTACTTCTTAGTGCCTGCCAATTTCCGATTGTTACCGCAAGGGGACGCTGATACGGGATTTCAATGAGCCAAATCTCTGCTTTTGCGCCAGGTCGCGTGGAATTGCTCGGAAATCACACTGATTACAATGAGGGGCTAGTGCTTTCGGCGGCTATTCAACTCGGAGTCACCGCTGTTGGAAGACGTTTAAGTTCCGGTAAAATCGGCCTCATGAGTCGGCAAATGTCTGCTTCCGCTGCTTGGCATGGCGTGCTTGATGAGGGATTCAATCGCCAGAACCAGTGGTCGGATTATCCTTTGGGGGTTGTTTGGGCTTTGCAACAGATTGGATGTCGACTTGGCGGGTTTGAAGTCCATTTTGATTCCACTTTGCCAGTGGGGGCCGGACTTTCGAGTTCCGCGGCTCTTGAGGTTGCTACTGCGATGGTCCTTTCCCGCCTTTTTCATTTCAATTTTGAGCTGATGGAACTGGCCAAACTTTGTCGAAAAGCGGAAAACGAATTCGTGGGGGTTCAATGTGGGCTTCTCGACCAGGTTTCCTCGCTGTTTGGTAAAGAGGGGCACGTAGTTTTTCTCGACTGCCGAAGCGAACGTGTGGAGCAAATCCCCTTTCCTCAAGAGATGGCCTTATTGGTGATTCACTCCGGAGTCTCCCATACTCTGTCGGGAAGCGAGTACAATGAGCGCAGAACCGCGTGTTTTGAAGCTGCCCGTTTACTAGGGGTTTCGGCTCTGCGGGATGCGACCTCACAGCAAGTCTTACAAATTGCGGATTCCACTTTTCGCAAGAGAGCTTTGCATATCACAGACGAAAACGCCCGCGTGGTCCAAGCTGTTGCTGCTCTCCGAGAGGGCGATGTCCGGGAATTTGGATCTCTGATGACCGCCTCTCATCGGAGTTCTCAGAAAAATTTTGAAAATAGTGCGCCCGAACTGGATATATTAGTGGAACTCGCTTTGGAACAAAATGACGTCTATGGAGCGCGTCTCACTGGCGGAGGCTTTGGAGGGGCGATCATTGTCCTTGTGCCTAAACAGAAAGCCCAGCACGTGGCGGCACAGATAGTGGAAGCATATGGGCGGCGCACGGGGCACATTGCAAAACCCATCGTATGCGAGTGTGGAGAAGGGGCTCTTTTCTAGGTTTTGGAAGATGTTATATAACTTCCTTTTTAAAAATGCATTACATTTTATTGCCCGCAGGCCGATTCTGGGGATTGGTCTTTCATGAAGATAGCCCTCGAAAAAAAGGAGACTTCAACCCAAAATGCCACCTAAAAAGAAAACCACCTACCATAACGACGAAAGGAATTTCCTGGCACTAAGACCTCACTAAGCAAGTAATCCCTAGGTAGTTATCAATAAACTGGTGGCATATTGCCCCGCTGGCCTTTTATAGCGAAACACCTATAAAAGGATCACAAATTGGATGGTATTTTTTCTTCAGGCGCGGCACAAAACCAAGTCCATAGTCCGCGCCTGGGGGATCGCCGACCTTTTTGAGTGGGTAACAGCATACGACAATTTAATAAAAATGCTCTGATGGAAAACCGGCTTTCGCAAATCACCCAAAAGATCCTCGGCTCCTATAAACAGGTGGTCGGCCTTCATAACACGAGGGGATTGCCTTCCAAAATGGCCCTTGCCGTCATTTGCGAGGACCTTTTGAGAATACTCTTCCCCGGCTTCTATCATGAAAGCGCCATTTGTGAAGAGAGCCTGTATGAATCCACCTTAACCCGTGTTGGCAACGTCGCCCGTCTCTTGGGCCACGAAATCTCAAAGAGTTTCCACCTGGAGCGTCCCTCGTCCCAGACACGAGCCGCTGAAGACATCCTCTGCAATTTCCTCTCTTCTCTCCCGCAAATACGCGAAATCTTGAGCACCGACATTCAAAGCGCTTACGAGGGTGACCCCGCCGCCTTAAGTTTCGAAGAGATCGTTTTATCCTATCCGTTTTTAGAAGCAATTGCTATCCAAAGGCTCGCTCATCTTCTTTACCAGGACAAAGTGCAACTCTTGCCGCGGATGATGACCGAATGGGCACATTCGCGCTCCGGAATCGATATCCACCCCGGTGCCGTCATCGGACCGCATTTCTTCATCGATCATGGAACCGGAGTCGTCATCGGAGAAACCTGTCGCATCGGAGAAGGCGTCAAACTTTACCATGGCGTGACCCTTGGAGCGCGCAGTCTTCAAAAGGATTTGCACGATAAAATTGTAAAGGGCGCGAAAAGACATCCGGACGTTCAAAATGGCGTCACGATCTATCCGAATTCCACCATCCTGGGTGGGGAGACCACCATTGGAGAACAGAGCACTATTGGGGCCAACGTTTTTCTCACACAGAGTG
>PSRL01000147.1 GCA_003176035.1 Verrucomicrobiota bacterium | reverse complement strand
GTGGGAACAGCTATGAAAATCACTTTTGATTCGTCGACTCCTTTTTCAATGCTACTTGTAAATGAAAGCCGTTTGGCATTGACATTTTTATGTACTATCTCTTCCAACATCGGCTCGTAAATGGGGATTTCTCCTGCCATCAACATTTCGATTTTACGTTGATCATTGTCCACACAGATCACTTGGTGACCCACTTCGGCAAAACAAGCACCCGTTACCAATCCAACGTATCCGGAACCAATAATACACAATTTCATGAGAAAATCAGAGGACCAGATGTCTCTCTGAGATATAGCTAAGTTGAAATCGAGCCTTTATAAAAGAAAAAGCTCCGACAAAAATGCGCGTTTGAAGATATTTGGTGCGCTTGGCCTCCGCCCAGGGCGTACCCCAAAGGGCGGCGAACTGGCTCTCCTCCAAAGCCGGGATATTGGCTAAAGAATTTATTAAATAACTAGTTACATGTGATTGCCAGGAATTTTTGGCTCCGGCGCGAATCAACGACCGGGCCATATCTGCGATGATACGGACTGGTTGGGTCGACAAAGCCTTAGGACAAAAAATGCTTTAGCTAACGACTGCTACCGGGTCCCATAGGTCCCTGTGCGGGAATTCCCATGGGGATCACGACCTGTGGCGCACCCTTCAAAGTCAACAATGCAATGAAGCTAAGTTGGTACGGTTGGTTGAGGTTTCTACGTACTTCCACGCCGAGCGATCCAATCCACGATGAGAGGTCGCGATGGATGTAGTAACGCTGATACATCCAGAGCTTCTGGAAAGTATCAAACTGTTCCTGAATGCTACATGCCCAATTGTCGTTCAAACGATAATATGCGGTGAGCGTTAGCTGACTCACATTGGCAAAGATGCGATTGTCAGAAGAAAGGCCATTATCAGCAGCAGTCTGAGTGCCTGGAATAAAACCGAAGGGATTGTCTATGGGATAGCCCTGCAAGTAGCTGTGGGCAAGAGTAAACTGCAGGCTCTTACATGGCATCACCGAAACGGCGGTATCAAATTCAGTAAATCCGTTTTTGCTGAGTGGAACCTGGAAGTTGGTGTAGATGGTCAGCCATCGCGAGGGGTAAAATTGGAGATAATTATTGAGGTTTCCAATTCTGGCGGGGTTATAAGGATTGAGGAAATTGTAATCAAAGAAAGTATCGAGCGTGAGCCATTGGTAGTTGGAGTTATCTCGACGTGTGAGAAGGTTATTCCGAATGCCCGTTCGAAGGATACTCCATGAGTCGATGGCATCAATAGCTTGAAAGTCAGGAAAGGAGATTGGCAGCGGTTCCGTAGAAGGACGAACGGTGTCGAATTGATAAATATCCCTCGGTTTAGGACCAAAGTTATTAACAAACGAATAATCGACGTATGGTTGAACCACGTGCATGAGACCATCCAAACCGACCAGTCGCGACTGAATGCGTTCGTAGGCGTGTGAAAGTTTAAAGGAGGATTCGACTTCAAAGTTGACAACGGGCCGAAATATGGCGCCGCCATTAGTAAGCCTTGTACTTCGTGTATTGTCAGTATTCCAGGCAATCCGCGGATTATTTAACCAACCAAGCGCAACTCTCCGCCCATCTATCCTTGTTGGAGTGAAACCAAAAGCCGGGATGTTGTTATTCAATGGCTCGCTATAAAAGCTACCGGATTGACTATAAGCCGTAGCACGAAAACCAAGACGAGGAACAATACTGAGCCAACCAAAATAGGTTTTTGGAAAGGAAATCTGACTAAAGCTATCAAAGCGGGTTGCACCGTAGTTAGGAGCCCTTGTCGTATATTGCAAGTTATCCCGATCGGCCGCAGTGGTGGGATTTCCAGGTTTGCTGGGGTCTCGAACCAGCAGCTCCTTACCAAAGGCCTCTCTCAGGTATCCCAGAGTATTTGAGCCATCAAAGTAAATGGGGATCCCAAAAAAATTTTGTTGCTTAATATCCCACGCAAACTCGGGTAAGCGTTCAACGACCGGCTGAAAGCTATTCATCTGAAACCGAGTTAACAAATTCAACGTATAATTGGGACTCCACTTAGTGAATGAGAAATTGTTATCCGGATTAGGATTTGTCCGCACCTCTAGCGGAAAAAAGTCCTGGATCATATTGACATCGCTGAGTTTTGTCAGATCGCAGGTTGCGTAAATGTCATCGGCAAGATAAAGATGCTGTTGATAGGTGATTCGGTAGCGATTGTGCGGAGTGTTGATGGGATTTGAGCCTTCAAAATCTGCCGGAAGGTTTGTTGGTCCAAGGTTCAATAGGCCCTCGTTTGGGTCATTGATGCTGCGCCGGGGATGGGTATCGTTTGCCCAGTAAGCAAAAAAGTAGCCTTGGTTTGCCGGATTTTTCCCCAGTTGAAGGTCGGTATCTAAACCCAAGGCAATTCCCCGTTCCGTTCGATAATCCACGTGAACCGTGGCAAGGTTCTGGGCGTCAGGCCCCCAGGCAATGCCGTAAGTCATCTGGACAAAGCCTCCCCAACCTGAATAGTAGCCGGGAAGAAGGCTAAATCCAGTTCGAGACCGATTGGAAAAAAGGTAGGGGAACCAAAAGACCGGTACTTTTCCAACGTATAAAGTGGAATAAAGGAAGATTACCCGGTCATTTTTATAAATGCGCATGGTCTTTGCTTGAACGTGGAAATCCGGCTGAGAGCTGTCATCGGTGGTAAGATAGGTTCCGCGAACGCGAAACTCATCTCGAGACAGGCTATAAAAACTGATGGAACGAAATAGCATGGGGTAAAACGAACCCGAAAAATTTAATGCTCGCATTTGTTTATTTTCCAGGTTGTAGAGCGCACGTTGACCGGCAATCAGTCCATCGGGGGAATAGATGCGAACATTTCCCAGCAAAAGAACATCGCGACTATCGGGATTATATTCGGCGTGGTCGCAATAGATGTCGACGTCTTCGAAGTGGATCCGGACATTGTTATCCGCTATAGCTACGCCCTTTTCAAAATGCGTTTCTCCATCGGCTGTGATTTCCACCGGCGCGTCCCCCAATCCCGTAAGCTGTGCTCTGCCCATGGGACTCAAAAACAACAAAGTGAGAATGGCAATGATCCCCGCGCGTTTCATGCAAAGCGACGAAGCTATTGAGCGCATGAAGGCATGCAAGGAGAAAATCGTCAATGGTCGCAGCAGCAATCCGCACATTGACTTTCTGGCTATCACTTAGCCCTCCGGAGGGCTACCTTTATTTGTTGCAGCCGTTAATTCTGATAGCCGGATGGAAATTTGGTGTGCCATTGCCAGGCACTTTCAATGACGCCGAGTAAATTATCGTGCTGAGGGGTCCATCCCAATTCAGTTTGAATTTTTTCTGAGGAAGCAATCAGGATGGGAGGGTCGCCAGGCCGACGTGGTTTTTCCAAAGCAGGGATGGTTTTGCCAGTCACTTTCTGACAGCAGTCCAGGATCTGCCGCACAGAGGCTCCGCCTCCCGTCCCAAGATTGTATTGCGCGGAAGTCGTGGCCCTCAACGCCAATATGTGAGCTTGAGCAAGATCCAGAATGTGGATATAATCCCGGATGCAGGTGCCATCGGGAGTCGGATAATCGGTCCCATAGATTTCTACTGCTTCCTTTTGCCCCAACGCCACTTTGAAAATATTGGGGATCAGATGTGTCTCTATTCGGTGGTTTTCTCCATATTTTTCTGATGCGCCGGCAGCGTTAAAATAACGAAGAGAAACGGCTATTATGCCATGCAGTTGGCTATACCAGCGCAGAATTTTCTCAAAAAGCAGCTTCGATTCCCCATAGGGATTGATTGGGTTTTGAGGGAGCGTTTCATCAATGGGGACGCGTTGCGGGACTCCAAAGATCGCACAGGTCGAAGAAAAAACTATCCGTTCAATCCCAAACCGAACCATTCCTTCTAAGAGATTGATTCCGGATGCCACGTTGTTTCGAAAGTATTTCGTAGGATCCACCATGGATTCTCCCACTAGGGCGTTAGCTGCAAAATGCATCACTGCATCAGGTCGCACTAATTGCATCGTGCGATGGAGCATTGGTACGTCCGCGAGGTCTCCTTCAAAAAATTGTGCCCGCGGGTCAACTGCCCGACGATGGCCCTCGCTCAGGTTGTCATAAACACTGACTTAAAATCCTTGATTTAGGAGCCGCTCCACACAGACGCTCCCAATGTAGCCTGCCCCGCCTGTAACAAATATTTTTTTCATAAGTTCCGCATCAATCTCATTGTCCCCGATAGGAAACCCGGCTTTTGGGTGTCTCATGGAGCACGATTTCAGCAAGGCCCGGGAGTTTTGGCGCAAGATGTGCCCAAAGCCAAGCTGCCATGTTCTCAATGGTCGGGTTCTCCAAACCCGGAATGTCGTTTAAGAAACTGTGATCCAGTTTTTCTATAATCGGCTCCATGACTTCACTAATCCGTGCGTGGTCATAAATCCAGCCGACCAGAGGATCTACCTCGCCCTCAATGCTCACTTCGACTTTAAAACTGTGCCCATGCAATTCCCTACAACGGTGCCCCTTAGGAAGTTTTGGAAGTTTCTGAGCGGATTCAAAACGAAAATCTTTGGTAAGACGTGCTTTCATCTGATGCCTTCAGTCTATACTCCCTTGCGCGTTGGCTCCCATATAAATTTGTGCATCTGTAGCTGGAATCGCGCTGGTAATTGATCTTTTAACATCCATTCCACGATATCGGCTGGAGCAATTTTTCCAAATATCGGACTGAGCAGTACGGCATTGCAGCGATCGGCCAAATTGTATTCCCAAATGATCTTTTTTGCCCACTCATAGTCTGCGCGAGATCCCAGTACAAATTTCACCTCGTCTCGCTTTGTAAGGTGAGAAATATTACTCAACAGGTTGCGCTTGCTTTCGCCGCTTGAGGGGGTCTTTAGGTCCATAATTCGGTGCACTCGGGAGTCCACGGCTGAGATGTCGTGGGCCCCGCTGGTTTCCAACAGGACTTGATAGCCTTGATCGCACAGCTGTGTCATCAACGGCAGCGCCCCTTTTTGTAGTAGCGGCTCTCCTCCTGTCACTTCCACCAAGCGGCACTGCAGCGATGCCACTTTTTCCAAGATTTCGGAGATTTCTATTTTAGAACCTTCGTAGAAGGCATAAGCGGTGTCGCAATAGGTACAGCGGAGGTCGCAAAATGTAGTCCGAATAAAGACGCAAGGGAGCCCGGCCCAGCTACTCTCGCCCTGGACAGAAATATATATCTCGTTGATAGTTAACTTCATAATTAATCCGCCCCACGATGGGATTGTCTCTCCTGCACAGCTGGATTAAGCTACTGCTTTTGGCTTTTATGACGAGTACGGACCACAAGTTAGCGGACACGCAAAATTTACCCGACCACCGTAAAATCGCGATCGATCGGGTGGGTGTCAAGAATCT
>PSRL01000125.1 GCA_003176035.1 Verrucomicrobiota bacterium | reverse complement strand
CTTCGGGCGCGGCGCAAAAGCAAGGCCATGGCTATCATGATTTCAAAGTGGAGAATGGAGAATGTGAACGGTTCCGCTGAGGAAGAGTTGGACTCCGATACACACTAAGAGAAACGCCATAATTTTGGTAAGTATGTTGGCTCCAGTGATGCCAATAGCTTCAAGGATACGATCGGCTTGGCTTAAAATAAGCCAACACGTGGCGCTCAGAAGCAAAATTGCGACGATTGCAGCGGCAATGAGCAGGAAGTCAAATTCGAACTGGCTGCTTTTCGTCATCACTACAGCGATGGTGCCTGGACCGGCTAAGAGCGGCAGTGCTAGCGGGCTAAAAGAAATGTCGGATTTTTCCATCGCTTCTTCCGTTTCTATGCTTTGTCGGTCGGCGGTTGGTGTCTGGTGGAGAAGTCTCAACCCGATGCCGGTTACAACAAGTCCACCGGCAATGCGGACACCATCCAGGGATATTCCAAAGAATTTTAGGATAAACGAGCCGGCTAGCAGGAAGGTGGTTAATATGAAAAACACAAATATTGACCCTTTGAGTGCCTGCTGACGCCGACGCTGCGATTTTTCCCCACGAGTAATCGTCAAGAAAATGGGAGCGACTCCCAAGGGGTTACAAATAGGGAAAAGGGCGGTGTAAACGATAATAATAGTGTTTAAAAAATTTTCCACAACACGGTGATGTATAAACGTCCCGCTTATTACAGCGAAACACCTATAAAATGATCCTTCCTTTGCCGTTCTTTTTCCCTCAGACTTTATTGTGAAAACAAGTCCATATCCTGGGTATGGCCTCATTTTCGCCTCGCCTCCGAAGGAAATCCAGTCAACACCGAGCTGTGGGACAGCGGGGGGAGACTGTGGGTGGGAGACGCAGTCTCTTTGAGTGCAGCTTGACCGGCAGCCTAAAGCGCAGCAAATCCGCAATCACTTTAGCGGCGTTTCGTTATATTGTAAACTATTCTCATTGAGTATATTGGATGTGGAGATGACGAGGTAAAGTGGGCGATGATCGCTGGCGGAATTCCAGGACGGATAATGGGCAATCCCCACTTCGACGATTTCCGGAATGAGTTCCACTCCGGCTAAAAGATAGTCGTAGCGGGAATAAACATCGTCCTTGGCAAAATGATAGGTCCAGCGCAGGCCTTGGGGGTCTGCGGGAGCAAGGTCATAGAGGGGGCTGGTGGGGTGGGCCTCAAGCAGGGTCTTTAATGTTGTCGAGGAGGGCCGATCATTAAAATCACCGAAAACCAGAAGATTGGTCTCGGGTTCAGATTTTAAAATTTCGCGGATATGCAAAGCCAGCGATTGTGCCTCCGCATTTCGAATCTCTTTGGGATCAATATTTCCGGGTTTTTGTGATTTGAGGTGAGATCCGATTAAGCGTAACGCGTAATCTTTTTCCAAACGCAAAGTGACATCCAAAATTCCACGTTTCACAAGGTGTCCGGGAAGCCGGGTTGTGACTGAATTGCGAGAGTTATCACGTTCGACTGGAAAACGACTCAAGAGCGCTAGATGTCGCAAAGAGTCGGGGCCATCCACCCAGACGGTGTAGCGTAAATCGCGGCCCGCCTTTTTCAATTTGCGTTGCAAATAAGAAAGATCCGCTCGCGACCCCATCTCGCAGACAGCCAAAACATCGGGCTCGAGTTTCCCGAGAATCGTCTCGATGGCGGAAAGGGAGATTGGTGATTTGGCCCCTAAAGGCCCGCTTTCTTGAGTGGTATAGTTCTTGAGGTTATAGGTAACGATTCTACAAGAGACTGCCTGAGCAGAAGCAGCGCAGATGGCGGTGATACCAATTAAGAGTATGCGCCATGGCATGAGGCAAATTTACGACTGGCGATTTTCCGGGGAGCGATTAAAGTCTGGCGCGGATGAATCCGCTGCTGTGGATTGGCGGACTGAGGCAGGAATTGTCTGGGAAGGAGATTGAAGCACGGGAACTCTCTGTTCTTCAGCAGAGTGGGTTGTAGGGGCGGGAGCCGCTGCCGCTGCTGGTGTTGGTTTATGAAGCTCTTTTTCAAATTCCTCCTTAGCTTTCCGGAATTCATTCATGCTTTGCCCCAGCGCGCGAGCAAGTTCAGGTAACCGTTTGGCTCCAAAAACAATCAGCACAATCACTAAAATGACAACCAACTCCTGAAAAGAGGGTGCGCCCCATGCGATCATGGGAAAATGGGGTGGTGTAAACGTCCCTAGTAAGGTCTCCATAAACCCAATGTCTATCATCTTAGGGGTTGCCTTGCAACGATGGACTGCTCAATCCTTGGTTAACATGCTGAAAATTAATGTCTAGGCTCTGAAAGGGCTTGGGGGGGAGTATCAGTTCGCTCAGGGGGGGTGCCAGCTAAAAAGCGCTTAATAGCGGGTCCGACGACAGCCTTGCCGATCGGGCTGGCTATAAAAAGGCGAATGAAAGCCATTAGATTTCAAATGAGACTCCTTCCAGCGCCTGGGCACTGTCCAACAGGTCGGCAATAGTTCGCGTACTTAGGAGCTGAGCGATTTCCGTGCTGAGTTCCCGTAGGAAAATATTGATGGCAATATCGCTTTCACCTCCGTCCGCTGCCGTGCTGCGATCCTGAAGAAATAATGTGTTTTCCATCAACACGATGATATCAAAAATGCGAATTTGGTCCGACGGTCGCAAGAGCACGTGGCCGCCTCCCAGCCCTCTTTTACTATTTACATAACCCGCCTGTTTTAATAGAGGGAAAATTTGTTCAAGAAATTTCATCGGTATTTTTTCTTTTTGGGAGATTTCCTGAATGGTGTGGACTAATTGAGGGCGGCGTTTTGCCATATACAGGAGCGCTCGCAGGGCATATTCGGATTTTTTCGAAAGTTGCATAGTACACTCTGGGGTTTTTAAAAAATTTATTATCGGTTTTCCGGGAAAAATGATTCCGGTTCCGCCCGCGGTTGACGTTCCAAAAGTTCCCACAGAGCGTCATGAGGGGGCTTGCTTTCGTAGAGGACTTGATAGACAGCTTTAATAATGGGTGCCTCCACGCTCAGTTCATGGGCAAGCCTCCAAGCGCTCCGAGCAGTGAAAACTCCTTCCGCGACCATATGCATGGAGTCCTCAATAGCAGTTAAGGTTTCGCCCCGTCCCAGCCGTTCACCGAAAGCGCGGTTACGGCTATGGCGGCTGAAACAGGTGACCATGAGGTCTCCGACACCGCTGAGGCCGTAAAAAGTTTCGCGCTGGCCTCCTAAGGCTACTCCTAGTCGGGTGATTTCGGCAAGAGCGCGTGTGACTAAAGCGGCTTTTGCATTGTCGCCCATATTCAATCCATCGGAAGCACCTGCTGCGAGGGCACAGACATTTTTTAAGGCACCGCCGAGTTGGATTCCTTTGATGTCGGCGCTCGTATAGAGGCGAAAGCTGGGTAGAAAAAAAACCTTTTGCAATCGCTTGAGGAGATCGGGATGAGCCGAGCCCAGAACGGCCGCCGCCGGGATTTTTTTAGCCACTTCAGCAGCATGATTAGGGCCTGAAAGTACGGCTAAGGGATTTTTTGGAAGATAGTCTGCCAAAACTTCGCTCATCAACTTGCCGGTTTCATGTTCAATTCCCTTTGTGCAGGAAATGAAGACGGCATCGGAAGGGATGCTAAATTGACTGATTCGCTCGATCACACTGCGAATGGCTTTGGAAGGTGTCGCCATAAAGATGAACTCAGCATCGAGACTATCTTCCAGTTGATCAGTGGCACGAATGTTGGATGGCAGATGTAGTCCGGGGAGATAGAGGGAATTGGTTCGGTGATCGATTAGTTCTTTTACGACCTCAGGATTGTGTCCCCAAAGACAGATTTCGGCCTGTTTTTCTGCGAACAAAATAGCGAGTGCGGTACCCCAACTGCCGGCCCCAATCACGCTGATTTTCTTATGCATAGAAGGGAGTCAGGAGGGGCGTTTGTCATCGTTTTTTTTTATGAACCGAGATTCTGTCCCAGCATAAAGACGAGTGAGATTGCTCCTGTGTCGCCAGATGACTAGTGCACAAATGCCCAAACTAATCCAAAGGAATAAAAGGCTCAGTTTTCCAAACCAGTATAAGATACCGCAGGTTACCGGAATTACTATTGATGCTAGCAAAGACGCCAAAGAAACGTAACGCGTGGTAAAAAAAACAAGGCCCCAGACGATGGCTGCCGCAATAAAGACTAGTCGAGGTAATAGCACCAATATAACGCCCGCGGTGGTGGCCACACCTTTGCCACCTCGAAACTTCAGCCAGATTGGGAAATTGTGACCCAGGATCGCTAAGATTGCCGCAACCAACGCCAACCATTCTCGTTGTGTGGAATCCTTTGCGAGGGCAAAGGCGCAAAGAACCGCGAGACTCCCTTTTAGAAAATCGACGATAAAAACTAAGTAGCCCCATTTTTTACCAAGAACCCGCACCACGTTGGTTGCTCCGATGTTGCCGCTGCCTTCCTTGCGAAGGTCCTTGCCATAAAGCTTTCCGACAAGGTATCCTGTGGGAATACTCCCAAGGAGATAAGCTGCCAAACTGGCCTCAAGAACATTGAACAGCTGCATTCTGGCGTGTTAGCGTATCGGAGATCGAAGATGCCAGCAGAAAGAAGCGTTTTTGGCTCCAGAAGATCTCTTATTTTGCAAACCGCCCCATGAAACAAATGCCCTTACCGGAAATCGTCGTTCGTTTTGCACTTTCAGACGGCCGGAAAGGTCCGCCTTGCAAGGTTCCGATAGTTATGAAAACTCCAGCCGAATGGCGGCGGCAACTGGGAGATACTCGCTTTCAAATCCTCCGAAATAAAGGGACGGAAACTCCGTTTTGCAGCGCCTTAACAGACCATTCTCGGTTCGGAATCTATTTTTGTGCCGGCTGCCATCTTCCTCTGTTCGCATCCACTTCCAAATTTCATTCGGGAACGGGCTGGCCCAGTTTTTACGCTCCATTTGCAGAGGAAAATATCGTGGAAGAACGCGACGAAAGCCATGGAATGGTGCGGACTGAAATTCTCTGCGCCCGTTGCGGCGGGCATTTGGGCCACGTTTTTCCGGATGGCCCAGAGCCTACCGGATTGCGATATTGCCTCAATTCACAGTCACTCAATTTCAAAAGCTATTCCAAATAACAGGGCACACAAAATCGAGATTAGGGAAGATCCCTCTAATTTCGCTAGTTGATTCTGAAAAGACGTTTGAGCTCGAGAATTTATTAACTGAATAGTTACAAGTTGCAAGAAATTGCCATGAGGGTGCCAACCATTTTGTCCCAGGCTTTGGATAGGTTCTACTCTCATGGAGCGGGCGGTACAGCCCCGAGAAAGAGCTGCCAGGCCCGCTCCGTCAGCCGCCAGTTTTTTTAAACTCCGGCAGCGGACGGATTGAAAGATAGGTCTCCATTTGTCCCAAGTTCGTTGTCCGGCAGCCGTCCGACGAATACAGTTGGTCCTCCCTTTTCCCAGCGAGAATGTTTCTCTTTTCGGACGGATTTTTCGATCGAAATTTAGTGATCCAAATGTTTCTGGACACAGATTGCGGAAATGGCTTTTTCAGGGACGCTCAGTTACTGTTAAAAACTGAAATTGACTTGCGCACCGATGACCAATGCATTGGGAATGCGGCCAGTACCACCGGGATTGATAATGTACTGCACATCTGGTTGCACGTTCCAGAATTTGGAAAGCTGAATTGTATAACAAGCTTCCAATACCAGCTCATAAGTAGGAACGCCACGATCGCCCTCCGGCAAAGTTGGAACTTTCTCGGAATGTGCGTAAACGTCACTGAAGGCTCCATAGATGACGCCGACGGTGGTTTTGTCTTTGCTGCGACCTGGAATCAGGCCCGTATAAATCGCACCGCCGTAGAATGAGAAGGGAAGCACTGCGGTGCGTTGATCCGGAGCCAGAATACAAGCTCCCCAAAGTGTGAGACCACAGTCGCTTCCAGGCTTCGCTTGATAGACCATCTGATCAAAGGTCCAATAGAATCCATAAGTGCCAGGAGCTTTTTGACCGTTAAACGTAGGGATATCGGGCCAATAGACGTAATAGGCACCAAATTTATAATGTCCGGCCATGCCATGCCAGCCGTCGTCGCCATCACTGGGAGGGACGTCACTGACTTTCGGTGTGTCTACCGGGCGCGGGTGGGGCTGAAATTCGGGTGTCCACCCCACTTCAGCAATCATTCCGAGACCATCGTAGGGCCGAATTCCAAAGTCTACACCGTGATAATTTGGATTATATTGACGGCTAGTGATTTGATAAAGTCCGAACATTCCATAAAGGTGGTCTTTTTTGTCATCAATTCGAATACGTCCGCCCCAGGTTGAAGCCGGCCATGCTGTCATGTAGCCGCTACTGCATATTGCATTAGGTTGCCCATCGATGCCGTTATTAACAAGGAGGCCATAGAGTGCGGAATGCGCAAAATCGTCGGTGACCGCCATCCGGCCCAGCTTAATGTCGACCCAACCGTTAAATAAACTTTGGTCGAGGTAGATATTATACAACTCAAAGCTTTCAGACCCCCAAATTTGGTTAGGATTGAAGAAGTTGCCTGTGTACAATGAAGCCATTTTTTGACCATTTCGGTCTATCACGGAAACACCGAGGTGCGCTCCTTTCCACCCAATAAGCTTTTCCATATTAAAATCTGCTCGGAGCCAGATTTGGTCTGCATAAGTGAAGCCCTGTTTTTTCCCGCCGACGACATTTCCCAGCATGTTATTTGTATAACCGCCAGTAATATCGACGCCGGAGTCTTCGAGGGAATGCCTCAGACCAAACCAATCTCCGGTTCCCCAAATACCCTCCGACATAGGCAATGTGAGACCCAATTCACCATTGCGATCTCGATAAATAATAGGCCACCGGCTATTTGCAGGGAAGACAACACTTTCACCATCTCCAAGTCCGGGCGGAGGAATGTGCCCATCATACTTGTTATTTGCTGGGGCAGAGGAGATTGCTGTTTTCTCTAATTGCGGAGCGGTGTCAGGGGGCGGAGCGGCGTGAGCTGCTATACCTGATGCCGTTAATAAAAGAGAGACATTGATTACATTCGCAATATATGCGAACCCACCACGGGTGCGATTTGTCACTGGTAGCATAGTAGGGAACTTATGAAGTGCGCTGAAGAAGTGATCCTCGGCGCATACTATTATTAGGATCTCGGTGAGTACTAATAAGAAATTTATTAGCCTGCAACAAATTTTGTGAAAAATTATCCGCCTCGTGAATCAACTAATATTAGTATCTTATTATTAACACGTTACACACCGCAAAAAATTTTCGTGTTTTTCTGCGAACTCTATTACCGGGAAGCATCATGACAGATGCAAAGGCAATTTTGAGTCCCACTGAATTGACAGAAGGATAGAAATCTTCGGATAAAGCTGGAAATATTCGCAATTCTTCAAAACCACAGTGCAAAACAGCTATCTTTCTTTGAAAGAAATTGAATCCTGCCAATTCCTTCGTCCAAAACTTGCCGGCAAGGTGATGAGGGATGCGCGCCGATTTTAATCTGAGTATGGGACATCGCTCTCGGCGATAAGTGGTTCCCCTTTGAGAGCGGTGAGAATTTCCTCGGGGAGGCTGGATGCCAATTCAGGAGCTATCCGTAGCTCTACGTGAGAAGTGCTTTTGATCACAACGCCCGGAGCAAGCTCGGATGGCAGCAAATCTCGAAAATATGCGGCGACGAGTTCTAGCCGGTGATTTATTTCGAATTGTCGGAGTATTTGGTTGAGGAGCTCCAATTCAGGTAGCGCCAGGCCCCGGCAGTATTGTGAAACTTGCACAGCGTTCAATCCTGATTCCTGGGACAAACGAACCGGATTGGATTCGACGTTCTCCAGGGCGGAATTGAGCGCTTGAGCAAAGCAATTCATAATGGGCATTTAATTTAAAATGAATTGCTTATGCAAACACTTTGTTTTTAACTCAGATGAATACCTTATGCTGAGATGATCACTGAGTTGTGCTGGTTCCCATGATAAAAACGCTTGCGATGTTTGGAACAGAAGCGTAGTCCAGTGAAAATAGCCCGCCGGAAGTCCGGCCAAATAAGCTGTCTCCCAAGAGAGGATGCACATGTGATTGGCCGCATCGACTGCCGGTCTCTCTTATTTCCAGATCCTTATAGATGAAAACAGGTCATCCATCCGAGACAGTAAGTGATTTTATTGCGCATCATTTTCGTCATTTTAACGCGGCGGCATTAAAAGACGCGGCGAGCGCTTACCGTAAACATTTGGAGGAGGGAGGACAGATGCTAATGACGATTGCGGGGGCGATGAGTACGGCTGAACTGGGTCTTTCCTTGGCGGAGATGATCCGCCAAGACAAGGTGCACGCAATTTGTTGTACCGGAGCAAATTTGGAAGAAGATTTATTTAATCTTGTTGCACACGATTTTTACGAGAGGATCCCTCACTATCGAGACCTGACTCCAGCGGATGAGGAAGCTCTTTTGGCTCGCCACATGAACCGTGTCACCGACACC
>PSRL01000131.1 GCA_003176035.1 Verrucomicrobiota bacterium | reverse complement strand
CCCACGTCGTACCCGCCAAGGAATCATCGACTTTTTCCGGGCCGTTAACATCCGCAAGTTGAACGCCGCATCTTTCAAGCTCTTCTATCAATCGTTGCGATTCCGCCTGCGAAAAAAATTGTCGAATGCTCGACGCGACAATTTCCCCCACATCCTCTATCTTTTGTAATTCTTCGGTTGAGGCGTTTGCCAATGCCTTCAAGGAACCGTATTTCTCGGCAAGCCCTCGAGCTGCTGTCGTTCCGATATTCAAAATGCCCAATCCAAAAATCAATCGCCAAAGTGGGCGGTTCCGACTTCGATCTATGGCCGATAAAAGATTGTGTGCGCTCTTTTCTCCCACTCGCTCCAGCTTTAGGAGTTTTTCCTTATTCAGCGTATAAATATCCGGAATCTTTTGCACCAAACCGGCTGCGAGAAGCTGAGCGATCATTGCTTCACCGAGTCCATCTATGTCCATGGCCCCTCGACTGGCAAAATGTTCTAAGCGGCGCTGAATTTGAGCCGGACACTGAGGATTAATACAGCGGACAGCTACCTGACCGGGACTGCGATGCAGCTTCTGATGACAAGAGGGGCACTTTTCCGGCATGTGGAACGGTTTTTGTTTCCGCGTTCGCAAGTCTTTCCGAACTCCTACGATAGCGGGAATGACCTCTCCCGCTTTTTCAACCAGGACGCGATCTCCTTCACGGATATCCTTCCGTGCAATCTCCTCTTGATTATGCAACGTTGCCCGACTCACCGTACTGCCGCTCACCATCACGGGCTGTAACTCCGCCACGGGAGTAATTACCCCGGTTCGCCCGACTTGCACGGTGATCTTTTCCAGGAGAGTTTCGGCGCGTTCGGGTTCGTATTTAAATGCAATTGCCCACCGGGGAGCCTTAGCTGTTGAACCGACTGCATCCCTCTGTTGTAAAATGTTTGCTTTGATCACAGCGCCATCCGTTTCGAAAGGGAAGTCATGCCGCAAATCCGCCAATTCATGAATGGCAGCTAGGATTTCCTTGGAAGGATCAGAAGATTCCGCTACCCACACACGCGGCGGAGTGGGAAAGTGAGCGGCCGTCAGGTAAGCGAGAGCTTCCAGGTGGGTGCGGAACCGCGGCTTCCCAACCCAGGCACCGCACCCGTAAAAAATAATCTCCAGGCCGCGGGCTGCCACAATTTGGGGATCTAACTGTTTCAAGGAACCTGCCGCGGCATTGCGAGGGTTAGCAAAAAGAACCTCTCCTTTTTCCTCCCTTTTCGTATTTAATAAGGCAAAAGCTGCACGCGACAAAAACACTTCGCCTCGGATTTCCGCCGCTTCAGGATAGGGCTTTGGAAGCCGACGAGGGATTTTTGCAATAGTCAGGATATTTTGGGTGACATCGTCTCCTGCGATACCATCCCCGCGAGTTGCTGCTCGAACCAGATGTCCATTCTCGTAAAGCAGGGCAATAGCCACTCCGTCGACTTTGGGCTCAATCGCAAAGGAAAGAATTTCTCCGGGTAACAATCTTTGCAACCTATTGATGAATTCTAAAACTTCCTTTTCGGAATAGGTGTTCGCCAAGCTCTGCATCGGTAACAGATGTTGGACTTGCCGAAACTGCTCCAGCGGTCTTCCGCCTATCCTTTGTGTGGGGGAATCGGGGGAGGGGGGAGAGCTCTTTTCCAATTCCTGCAATTCACGATAAAGCGCATCGTATTCGCGATCGGAAATTGTTGGGGCAGCCTCTTCGAAATAGAGACGGTTGTGGTGCTCAATCTCGCGTTGCAATTCTGCAATCCGTTCTTTTTTATCAAAATCAAACTGCCCTTGATGAGAACCTTTTTTCACAAAAAACGTAAATTTAAAAGAGAAGTGAATTCCGCCCGCATTCTCCAAAAAGTGAGATATAGTTTAGTATCCATAAGGATATCGTATGGAAGACCTCGCAAATCTTCATTTATTAGCGGTAGAAGGGGGAGCTACTCGGACACATTGGAGATTATATCAAGTTCACCACCACAAAAAAAATTTAATTGAGGAAGGACTTTTAGGGTGTGGCAATTGGAAATCCCTTCCATTCGCTGCTACTCGTGCTTTACTGCGCAACTTACCCAAGAAATGTGATATCGTAGCTGTTTTTTTGGCTGGATGTGCCACCGAAGAGGATCGAACAGCAGTACGCTCGCTCTGTAAAGAAATTTGGCCCTCCGCGCAACGCATTCTCGTCGGCAGTGATCGCGACTCAGGATATGGAGCCGCCTTTCAGGGCAAAGACGGAATTTTAGTGATAGCTGGGACCGGATCAGCCGTTACTGGAAAAAAGGGCCCTCAAATCGAGACGGCTGCCGGTTGGGGCAAACTCTTGGGTGATCCTGGCAGCGGCTTTGCACTGGGAGTGCTAGCCTTACGAGAGGGATTGCGTCGGTTTGACCTGGAACAGACAGTTTCTCCCTTTCTTCAATCGGTTCGGAAACGATTGGGCATCCGCTCCATGAGGCAACTCACGGACTGGGCGGAACAGGCAGACAAGGCTGATTTGGCGGATCTTGCTCCCGTTCTTTTCGAACATCAGAAAGACCCAGAAATTCATGCTATCCTTTGGTCAGCGGCCCTCATGTTGGCCGAATGCTGTAGCGCCGTCGCCGTTCGTCTGAAGGACGAACGGCCGTCCGTTCGCCTTGCCGGTGGGATATTTGAGCATCATCCGGAATATGTCAGACTCTTCAGAAAAGCGTTGCTTCGGCATCTGCCTCACGCAGAGATCAGTCTCAGTTGCAACTTAGGGGTGGAAGGCGCGGTATGGTTAGCATTACAAAATCAAACTGGCGCTCCTCCTTCGCTGGTATCCGAAGCACCTCCTGTTGCAGCCACGGAAGAAAAAAATCCGCGTTCGCAAGGATGGCGATCATTTTCCAACGAAAAGCTAGTTCAATTGTTTGTAGAGGAAGAAATCTATGTTCAAGAAGCTTTGCGGGGTGCTATCCGACCCCTTGCTCAGGCGATCGATATTGTTTCTAAGCGACTCTTAATGGGTGGGCGTCTTTTCTATATGGGGGCTGGGACTAGCGGGCGGCTAGGCATACTCGATGCCGCGGAACTGCCCCCCACATTCGGACTCTCTCCGGAAACAGTACAAGGCATCCTTGCAGGCGGGAGCGCTGCATTAATCCGAAGCTCAGAAGCAAAGGAAGATGACGCAAAACTGGCAATCACCGCTCTACGCAGGAGGAAACTAACACCACAAGATACCATCTGCGCGTTAAGTGCCAGCGGAACCACCCCCTTTGCATGGGGAGCCATTCGCGAAGCAAACCGAATCGGAGCGTATTCTATTTTGATCACCTGTACACCTCAACCGATTCCACCTGGACCCAATATCGCAATACAACTTGTGACCGGCCCGGAGCTGCTTGCGGGCTCCACTCGTTTAAAAGCAGGAACAGCAACCAAAATTGCTTTAAATATTCTCTCCACGGGCGTGATGATCCGCTTAGGGCGCGTTCGAGACCATTCCATGGCTTATCTGCATCCCAGCAATCGGAAATTACGCCGCCGAGCCATTCGAATTCTGAGCGACATCCTTCGGATAACGCAATCCGAAGCACAAAAAAAGTTAAAATCCGCTGACTGGAATCTCAAAACAATCCTCACTAAAAATTGTTAAGCCCTCGTAACTTCTTATTTATTGCTTCTACCAATTAACACAACAGGTTTCCAGCTGAAACACAAATACTTGTAAAGTAATTCTTATTGACGTTAGACAGCAAATTTGTTTCTGCTTTCGGGGTGTTTTCCATGTCGGACCTTCCTTATCTTTCACTCATTGCATCGAGCCGCAATGATGACCACGGCGGAAATACCCTCTATCGAACACAGATTTTTATCGACAGTTTTCTCCAACAGTGTGAGCAGCATCAGCTGAGGGCGGAGTTAATATTAGTAGAGTGGAATCCGCCTCAAGATCGCTCACCGCTTGCTGAGGTTATTGACTGGAGGCACCAAAATCCCTGGGTGGACTGCCGAATCATTACAGTACCTTTTGAGCGCCATATTCTTCTTCGCTTTGCCCGTACATTGCCGCTTTTCCAGATGATTGCTAAGAACGTTGGAATTCGGCGCGCGCGAGGGGAATTTATTCTCGCAACCAATATTGACATCCTTTTTTCCGACGAACTCATGGCGCTTCTCGCGAAAAAGGCTCTTCGTGCGGATCGGCACTATCGATGCGACCGTTTTGACGTAGATTCTCAAATTCCTATTGATATTTCGCTGGGCGAAAAACTGCAATATGCCAAAGAAAATCTTGTTCGACGCAATCACCGAATGCACCCGCCGGAAATTGCCGCCTTGCAAGCCCGCGGAGCGCCATTGGAAGACCTCATCCGTGCCGCTTTAAACACCAGTCAGTTCGCAGTGGAAACGGAAACGGGAGTACCCACGCTAACAATAAATTCAAACGCTCCCGCGCTTTGGCTGCATACCAATGGATGTGGCGATTTTACACTATTACATCGGGATGCCTGGAAAAAAATCAGAGGATATGCCGAATTTGAAATGTTTTCATTGCATCTGGATTCCCTGGGAATAGCAACAGCACATCACGCGGGAATTCGCGAAACCTGGTTTCCGCCACCAGCTGTGTGCTATCACATCGAGCATGCCCTTGGATCAGGTCTCACCCAAGAAAATCAAACGCCGCTTTTTGAGCGAATAGAACAACAGGGCATCAGTTGGTTTGATTACGATGTCATTAAGCCTTTGTTAAACGAAAAACAACCTTTTCAATTTAACACTGAGAAATGGGGACTTCGCGACATCCCGTTGGATGAGACCGTTTGTACCTGTCAAGGTTTCAGGATCCAAAATGTGCCAAGCGCCTTACAAGCAGCCCCCTATGCCGCGGTAACCGCCTTACATCCGGAATTGAACACCGACCGGTATTTTCGAAACACACTGAGGCACCTCTCTGAACATCTGCAGATTCAACTTCGCTCCCGAATGCAATCAAAGGCAGCAAAAATTCAAATGATTCGACAGATATTAGAAAATATTAACAAAGAGTGGGGATTTAAGTTGCAACAGTTTTCTCAACGAATCCTCGGACGGCTTGGAAAGGTGGTTCGCAGATTGAGCAGCATTCGAAAAGTCTTCCAGGATCGCATCGCTCTTTAAGCTAAATTCCCAATGCTAACAATAATTCCTGAATGAATACAGCCCAAACAGCCTCAGCATCTCTGAGGAACCCGAACTTAGAGAAAGTTCGTAATTTCTGGGATCGGCGCCCCTGTAATATTCAACATTCCTGTGCGGAGATTGGTTCAAAAGAGTATTTCGACCAGGTCGAAACTCGCAAATATAGGGTCGAACCACATATCCCGAATTTCGCAGATTTTTCCCGATGGAAAGGAAAACGAGTTCTGGAAATCGGATGCGGTATAGGTACCGATGCCGTAAATTTCGCCAAAGCCGGCGCTGATTATACTGGTTTGGAATTATCTAGTACATCGCTCGAACTGACAAAAAAACGTTTCGAAGTATATGACTTAAAGGGAAACTTTTATCTGGGAAATGCCGAGGAACTTACGGAAATTATACCGCCACAAAAATTTGACCTAGTCTATTCATTTGGCGTGCTTCATCACACTCCAAAGCCTGCTGAAGTCGTGAAAGCAATCAAGACTTATCTTGATAGCACCTCAGAATTACGGCTCATGCTTTACGCAAAAAATTCATGGAAGGCTGCCATGATTGAAGCCGGCCTAGATCAGCCGGAAGCACAAGCGGGATGTCCGATTGCCTTTACTTACACGGCTGAAGAAATTCGTAAATTACTGAAGGGATACGAAATACTGGATCTCAGCCAAGACCATATCTTTATCTATCAAGTTGAAAAATACGTACAATATCAATACGAACTTCAACCCTGGTTTGCGGCAATGCCGGAAAAAATGATGACAGCATTAAAACGAAATTTTGGCTGGCACATGCTCATTCGCGCTCGACTGCCTGTTTAGATTAGTCGGGGTAGGTAACTCATTAGTATGAAATGAAATTATTAGATCCTAATGCATTAATCGTTGTAACCGGAGCAGGTGGCTTTATAGGCGGTCACCTCATAGCGAAACTTCGAAGCCAAGGCTACCATCACCTCCGTGCCGTGGACATCAAACCATTGAAACAATGGTACCAGCATTATGACAATGTAGACAATCAAGTGTTAGATCTCACGGTACGAGAGAATTGTCGAGTGGCAGTGCAGGATTCACAGTACGTTTTTAATCTTGCCTCAGATATGGGCGGAATGGGTTTCATAGAAGCTCATAAGGCTCTCTGTATGCTTGCCGTTCTGATCAACACGCAAATGTTAATCAGCGCGCGGGAAGCTGGTGTGGAGCGCTTCTTTTATTCCTCTTCAGCATGCGTTTACGCAGCACAGAAGCAAGCTGCAACAATAATGCCGGCACTTCGGGAAGATGATGCCTATCCCGCAATGCCGGAAGATGGTTATGGATGGGAAAAACTTTTTAGCGAGCGCATGTGCCGTCATTTTTCCGAAGATTTTGGCCTAATCACCCGTGTCGGCCGCTATCACAATGTCTATGGGCC
>PSRL01000063.1 GCA_003176035.1 Verrucomicrobiota bacterium | reverse complement strand
GGGGGGGGGAGCCAAAAAGGATGGAAAGACACCTGCTCTGCGCGCCTTTGGTCGCGACCTCACCGAATTGGCTAAAAAGGGAGAAATGGACCCTGTGATTGGGCGCACCGAAGAGATCGAGCGCGTGATTCAAATTCTCTGCCGACGAACAAAAAATAATCCGGTTCTTATTGGCGAAGCCGGAGTTGGCAAAACAGCTATTGTCGAGGGCTTAGCCCAAGAAATCGTCAATGGCAATGTCCCGGAGCTTTTGAGGGAGAAGCGAGTCATCACCTTGGATCTCGCACTGATGGTTGCGGGAACAAAATATCGTGGTCAGTTTGAAGAACGGATCAAGGCGGTCATGGATGAGATTCGCCGAAATAAAAACGTGATCCTTTTTATCGATGAGCTCCATACCATTGTGGGAGCCGGCTCCGCGGAGGGAGCCATGGATGCTTCAAACATTATAAAACCAGCCCTGAGCCGCGGCGAATTGCAGTGCATTGGAGCCACCACTCTCAATGAATATCGCAAATATATTGAAAAAGACGCCGCCTTGGAGCGGCGCTTTCAAACAGTTAAAGTCGAAGCACCTTCGGTAGAGCAAACCGTTTTAATCCTTAAAGGAATTCGGCCGAAATATGAAGCTCACCACAAAGCTAAAATTACGGATGAAGCACTGGAAGCAGCAGCCAAATATTCTGAGCGCTATCTCACGGGTCGATTTCTTCCTGATAAGGCAATAGACGTCATGGATGAGGCCGGTGCCCGTGCTCGCATTGCTTCTATGATTCGTCCTCCTGACGTTAAAAATGTGGAGACCGAAATTGAAACGATTCGTTCCGACAAAGAATCGGCTATTAAGTCGCAGGATTTTGAGAAAGCGGCCGCTTTGCGAGACGCCGAAAAGCAAGCTAAGGAAAAATTAGAGACTATCCTTAATGAGTGGCGCGAAAAACGCGAAGAAAAAGAGGTCTTCGTCACCGAAGACGACATCCTTCATGTTGTTTCAAAATGGACAGGGGTTCCTTTAAATCGCATGGAACAAAAGGAAGCCTCCAAGTTGCTCGCAATGGAAACCGAGCTCAAAGAGCGCGTTATCGGCCAGGATGAGGCAATTTTAGCAATCAGTAAAGCCTTGCGTCGCTCGCGTGCCGATCTCAAAGATCCACGCCGCCCTATTGGTTCGTTTATTTTCCTCGGCCCAACGGGCGTGGGCAAGACCTTCTTAGCACAGACCTTAGCTGAATTCATGTTTGGAGATTCCGAAGCTTTGATCCAACTCGACATGTCCGAATACATGGAGAAATTTACTGCTTCCCGGCTGATCGGCTCCCCACCTGGCTATGTGGGTTATGAAGAAGGCGGACAGCTTTCCGAAGCGATCCGGAGGCGCCCTTACTCAGTCGTCCTTTTTGACGAAATTGAAAAGGCACATCCGGACGTGATGCATCTTCTTCTCCAAATTCTCGAGGAAGGTAAAATTACGGATAGCTTTGGTCGCAAAATCGATTTCCGAAACACTATCATTATCCTGACCTCAAATGTCGGGGCGGAGCTCATTAAGAAGCAAACCACCATGGGCTTCGGCGCACCAAAACTTCAGGATAATTACGAAACGATGCGTGAGAAAATCCTGGAAGAAACGAAAAAAGTTTTTAAACCGGAATTTCTCAACCGCTTGGATGACATCATCGTCTTCCATTCTTTGAGCCGCCCGAATCTGACGAGTATTGTCAATCTCGAAATATCCAAGGTGGTAAACCGCATTAAAGCAAAAGAAATCCATCTCAACCTCGACCCATCTGCTGTCGAGCTTTTGATCGAAAAAGGATATGACCCCACCTACGGCGCCAGACCAATGCGCCGCGCTGTAGAACGCTATTTGGAAGATCCCATGGCGGAGGAGTTGCTCCGAGGCACTATAAAATCCGGAGACCAAATCAAGGTGGTACGAGATGGAGACAAACTCTCTTTCCAGACCCATACCGCCGACGCCACGATCAGTTCGTAATTCATCCGAATTTTCGAGGCGATACCTGTTTTGTAGCAGATGGTGTCACTTAAGTTGGTCAGATATCGCAGAGGATACCTAACCATCCTCGCTCCCTTGAGCCTATGTCATAATTACTTCTCGCACTGGCCTTCCTAGAGCGTTTTTTCATCCTTTCGTAGGCACCAAATATTGTCAGCCTTGACCCAAAGATCCAGCCGCGTAGCAGGATCCAATATAAGGTCCTTCTGAGGGTTCAACGTGAAATCGGAAGGGTCCTCCCGTGAAGAAAAGCCAAGTTTAACATAAAAATTTTTCATTGATTTACTTTCAACTCTTAATACGAGTTTGCCATCGGCCCCCCACTGATCGGACTGTTGCACCGCTTTTTGTATTAAAGCAGCGCCATAGCCTTTTGAATGGGGATCGGTTACAATCAATTCAATTTCCGGAATAGAATCTCTATAAAGAGCCAATAAGCCGATAGGCTGTTTTTCAGATGTGAATCCGCCAATGACCGTCCCGTCTTCAAGGCAGCTCCAGCTTGGAGCCGTTATCTTTTCTTTTAAAAATTTAAGGATTCGAATCGTCTCTTTGTATCTTTTATATGACGCATCCCCCTTCGCTACAGGCATCGATTTTTTCCACCGTTCAGTGTTATTTTTAATTTTTTCCAAACAAAAGGTGATTTCTTTTTTGGATCCCAGTCCATTCAGACGACTCTTGGAATTCCATTGGAGAGAAACATCTGTTTTACTTGTTTCGTTAAGACATTTAGTATTGGCTACTTTGCCTTCGTCCCAAGGGATTTTTCTAGTCGACAAAGGGACAAAAGAGCGCTGCCTCGATAGCGGTGTTTGTAATCGCTTATCGCGGATAAAAGGCGATGTTGATGCGATCTTCGACGAATCAACGACAACGGAATTCTCAGGCTTAAAAAGGACAGGGGATGATGTTGTTCGCCTCAAATTTTGACACATTTATTTGTCAAGTATTAACGCCAATACTAAAAATCAAATAAGGAAAGTGGGTAGTGGGGTTGGCGTAAACAATAAAATGAAACCGACCAGCCTTTTAAGCAAAATGGTTGCAGGGAGGAAAATCAGAAATTTATCAAGCACTATTCAGATCTTGCGCACTGGATGAAAGAGCAAGGAATAAGCTGGAGGAAGTGGAAAGAAAAGGTAGGATTTTCGACCAGAAAAGGTAATAGAGCCCCAAAAAAACTGGTCGAAACTCATAGAAGATGCTCAGGGTCTCAGCAGCGGCCCCAGCCCCTAAGGGGTGCGGGCGTAGTCCGTTGGAACCAGTTGTTTAATCACTGTGGTGAGATAGACTTTCTCGGGATAGGTATTTCGGTATTTTGTAATTTCCCGTTTTTCTATGACTCGGAAACCGTATCGCTCGAAAAGCGCAGCTCCTCGTCGACTTTGAAAAGTCACTATTTGTCCGCAAACGGCCGTTTCCCCCGCCGAGGAAAGGTAGTCAAAGTACGCATTTAACAAAGCGAGCGTCCCCCGCCAACTTTGTACTTCGGGCAGCAAATTAAAGTGAAAATGAGCGGTTCGACGTGGCACCGCAGGCACCTCCCGCCAAGAATTTTTTAATATCCAATGGATAAATTTTCGCGTGTGCGCCTTATAACTTCCATACCGAGCCAATGCTCTAAAAAAGAGGCCTAAATTTTGGCTGATGCTAAACAGCTGATGTTTCCAGGGAAATCTGGAACCAAGCAAATAGCCCTTCACGACTCCGTTTTGTTCTATGACGAAGCAAGATTCCGGTTCTTTATCGGTATAATAGCGCGTGAGATAATCCGCAAAGAGTTCACGATCTTCAAAAATGGGATCAATGGGCTTACCCAGAAATCCCGTCAGGCAACAGAGGTTCCTCACATCGTCTCTATCCCTTGTCGCATATTTTCGAATCAAAAAGCCCGAAGGAAGAGTCATCTAGCTTTTGTAGTTTGTTACCACTTCGCGGTAAATTGAAAACAATCGTTGAAAAACGAATTTCCAAGCGTATTTGTTGCGCACTTGGTGACTTGCCTGCAAACCCGCACCACGCAAGTCCTGGCGACCCATTTCTTCGATTGCCTCCGCCAAAGCAGCAAAAGTGTTTTCGCGAGCCCAATGAATCTGATTGTTGAAAATAATGCGATCCATATAACTCCCTTGGATTCCAATAACGGGAGTGCCGCATGCTTGGCTTTCAAGGGCCACCAGCCCAAATGTTTCATTAATACTGGGGTGTACAAAAAGATCAGCTGCGCGATAAAATTGTGCGAGGCGAGGAGCTTCTTTACAAAAGTGGACCCAGTGGATTGCGGAGGTAGTTTTCTTTAAACGAAGCAAGGGCTTGCGCAGTCGACCGTCTCCCACTACGAGAAGGTGATATTTATTTGGAAAACGTTTGTGGAGTAATCGGAATGCTTCCAAGAGCATTTTGACGTTTTTTTCCTGCGCCAAACGTCCCACATAGAGAAGAAGCAAGGCGTTCTCAGGAATGCCAAGTTCCCGCCGCAGCGGGGCACGATCTTCTTGGCGAGGCGTGAAGGTATCTACATCCACTCCCAAATCAATATGCTCCACGTTTTTGACGCCCCAATCGTACAACAAGCGAGTCAAGGCGGGCGCCGGGACCAGTGTTCGCGCGAAACGGTTGTAGAGGTTGCGGATGTAGCGCCGGGAAAGCTTTTCCGCAATTTTTATAGCCGACTGTCCTAAGTAGCGTGCAACGGAGCGAATATAAGCATCGGGAAAATGAGAATGATAGAAGCCGGTCACCGGAATCCGAAGATTGCGGCCGCACTGCACCGCCTTCCATGCCAACTGATATGGGTCACCGGACTCAATCAAATCCGGTTTTTCTTCTTCGAAAATTTGCTGTACCAGCCGAAGTTTTGTCAGGCATCGGTAGCGGGAAGTCCGTGAGATCAGTGGAGAAGCAATTGTGTAAACTCTGATACGACCTTCGTCGTTTTTGTGAGTTTTGTTTCCCGGCACAATGAGAATGTGTTCGCCATCCGTGTGTTCTCTAACGAATGCAACTTTCTGCTCGATATAACGACGGACACCACCGCTAACTGGCGAATAGAACTGGGTGAGATCGCAAGTTTTCAAGAGAAATTGTTTGAAGCATCTTTCAACCCTCTCTGCGGATAACCGGTTCTCATACAAATGTCCACGCACTTCGTGCATTTCTTTTGGAACCTATCCAAAAGCAAATCTGAAATGGTAACTGAAAGGTGGAATACGGGAGTCAAATGAATATTTTTTTGAGAAACGACTCTCTCCCAAAAAAATTCAGTTTGTGAGTTCGAGACACTTCACTGTTCTGACATTGTTGTCGCAATACTGGGAATAGCAGTTTGATAGGATGGCCATTGGGGAACCCAATGCAAGGCCCGAAGTTTTTGATTACTCACGCATTTATTCGTCCAGCCTCGTTTCCGATGAAAATCGGGAGGTCCCAGCGGCGGAAGAGGTCGTTTGAAAAAATCCGCCAACCAGTGATAGATTTCATACTGCCTCGCCGGTCGATCGTCACAAATATTATAGATTCCCAACGGAGCCGTAATCAAATGCATCAAAGCCTGAGCGGCATCGTCCCGGTGGATTTGATTGATCCATCGGTAGCCCCCAGCTTCTAATGTCGCCGTTCCAGTCAGGAACTTTTTCATGAGCGCACTCCGCCCTGGTCCATAGACCCCAGCCAATCTGGCTACGGTCCCACCAGCGGCAAGAACCTTTTGTTCGGTTTCAAGAAGAACCTTTCCGGTCGCACGGATGGGGGCCGTAACGCTCTCCTCGTGGACAAGCTCACCATCAATGTGGCCGTAAACAGAAGTGCTACTGGTAAAAAGTACTTTCGCAGTGGGCCAAATTTCGAGAAGGTTGCATACTCCGTAAAGATACAGCTGCCGATACTCATTCTCTCCGCCGCCTCGGGAGCTCGCACAAAACAAAATTAAGTCCGGTGCGGTTTTCGAGAAATGATGCAAATGAACTCTGCTGGAAACATCGCAGACCTCCACCAAATAAGGTTTATCCTGAAATTTTCTCGCGGATTCGCCGGTGGCACAAATTCCGCGGACTTTCCATCCTTCCTGAAATAAAAAATCGGCTGTAGCTCCCCCAATGTAACCACAGCCGATAATGAAGACACTCCGGGATTTCCTAAAACCCTGTCCACTGGAAATGGAATCAGACGCGAGACCGCGCTCACGTTCCTGTGCCATTATATGATTATGAGTAGGCTTGAAAACGGAATTTCATTTTATTCCGCTTAGCGTTATTTTTGGCTTTGCGACGAGCTTTTTGAGCCGGTGTTTCAAATGCCCTCAACCGACGCACTTCATCCAGCACTCCATCTGCATCCAATTTGCTTTTGAGCCGTTTCAATGCTCGATCAATTGGTTCTCCTTTACGGACTATTACCTCAGCCATAGTTTCACCTACTTTCTTTCTCCAAATGGGCAGGAGAGTCTAACGAAAAGTCTTCGGCAGCGTCAACCAATTCCTTCTGCTGGGGTTATAAAAAATCCCATTTTATTCCTAAGCAACTTCTTTTCCACCAATTCTTTGCACCATAACACTCTTTCCTCGCAAGCGACTCCACCATAAAACTACAGCTGCTGCGATGAAGAGGGAGGAATAGGTTCCTACAAAAATCCCAACAAGGATCGCAAAGGCAAAATCTCGCAGGACTTCTCCCCCGATAAAATAGAGCGCCGCCACAGCCAATATCGTTGTTCCACTTGTCAAAATAGTCCGTCCCAGGGTCTCGTTGATACTCTGGTTCATCAACTGCTCCACAGTCCCCTGGCTTCCGCTGTGCAACCATTCGCGGATGCGATCAAAAACGACAATGGTGTTATTAATGGAGTATCCGGCAATGGTGAGTATGGCTCCGACCATCACTAGTGAAAGCTGGCCTCCAACCAAGGAAAAAACGCCGACGGTGATGATAATATCGTGCAAGAGAGCCACAATTGCTCCCCAGGCAAAGGAAAAATCAAATCGAACCGTCACGTAAATTAAGATGGCTAACATTCCAAGAAATAACGCAACACCCGATTTTCGAGCAAATTCCGCTCCAATTTGGGCTCCTACGGTATCCTGTTGCACCACTTGGAATCCACCAGCCGCAGGCGCTTCAGTCAGGGCTTTCAGGACTTTTGAGGCCGAACCCTGGGGGCTTCGAATAATGGCTTTTTCCCCTGCCTTGCCCCCCCCTTGTTCCAATTGAATCGTGGCGGTACGTCCCAGTCCGGCATTCTCCAAGCCTTGGCGCACTGCCATCAGGTTCACGGGTTCTTTATATTGAAGTACTGTCAGATCGCCGCCAAGAAAATCGATGCCAAAGTTTTTTTTACCCTTCCAAAGAAAGGCTGCCGAACACCCGACCAGAAGAAGCAGGGAGATGACAAAGGCCAGTCGGCGCTTGCCGAGGAAATCAAACTTCCGTTTTGGAATCAGGTCGCACAGCCGCAGCCGTTTGAGGCTTCCCTTCTCTACTAGCCAACGAAAAACGGTTCGGGTGAAAATTAACGCAGAAAAAAGGGTGGCGATAATTCCCAAGGTCAATGTGACCG
>PSRL01000136.1 GCA_003176035.1 Verrucomicrobiota bacterium | reverse complement strand
TTTTTAATGAAATTATTGCGCGACAGGAAGTTGCCGCCTCGCGCAAAATTCCGGGGGAAGAAGCCTTCCGGCTTACCGACACCTACGGTTTCCCTTCCGATCTCACGCAACTTATGGCGCGAGAGATAGGATTTACCGTGGACGAAGCAGGTTTTGAGTCACAGATGGAACAGCAACGCAATCGTGGGCGTGCGGCACAAAAAAAAGAAACCATTCATGTGAATGTTGCAGCTGATGTGGAGGAGGCTACGGAATTTGTTGGATACGAAACATTGGAATGTGTCGCAGTGATTCGCAGGATTATTTCTATGGCCTCCGGAGGGCTCTCCATTGCTTTGGAAAAAACTCCTTTTTATGCGGAAATGGGAGGTCAAGTAGGAGACGCAGGAATAATGGAAATTCCGGAAGTTGAGGGCTCATTCAGGGTTCTTAATACCATTAAAGCGAACAAAACCTTTTACCATCAATTAGAAGTCGCAGCAGATCCGAGAATTTTATCGGAAGGATTATCGGTCCGTGCGGTGGTGGAAGCCAATCGACGCCGAGCCATCCAATGCAACCATTCCGCCACCCATCTTCTTCACTGGGCCTTGCATGAAGTCGTCTCTCGTGACACGACCCAAAAGGGTTCCTCTGTTGGCCCGGATAAGCTGACTTTTGATTTCAATAGCGCGGCTTTAACTCGAGAGCAAATTGCCGATATCGAAAACTTAGTAAATGAGCGAATTCGAGAAAACGCCGCGATATCCTGGTTGCAGGTTCCCTACCATGAAGTGCGTGGACGTTCCGATATCATGCAATTTTTTGAAGATCAGTACGGGGGATTTGTTCGTGTCGTTCAAATCGGAGGCGAAGGAGCCCAGCTCAATGGATATTCTATGGAACTTTGTGCCGGAACTCATTGCCGAGCAACTGGAGAATTAGGGTTTTTCCGCATCGTTTCCGAAGGCGCGGTAGCTGCCGGCGTGCGCCGAATAGAAGCCTTAGCTGGCGTAGAAGCTTATCATGATATTCGGCGGCAGACAGAATTACTGCACCGTTTGGCAAAAAAAATGAACGCCCCATTAGCCGAGTTAGAGCGTAAACTGGATGCGGCACTGGCTCAATCCAAGGCGTTGGAAAAACAACTGCGATCCGCACGTTGCCAACAAGCGGCTACTATTGCTGACGATTTATTAAAAAGAATTCGCATGATCGGTAGCATGCCGGTAATTATCGACAACCTGGGGAAAATGGAGGTCGATATTCTGCAAGCAATTGCAGACTCGTTGAAAACGAAATTTGAAGGAACAGTGGTACTGGGTTGCGTGGACGATAATGTGGTCTCGTTAATATCAACCGTTTCTTCTGCTTGGACCTCCCGAATTTCGGCGGGGAAGATTATTCAAGAAATCACAAAGATCGTCAGTGGAAAAGGTGGAGGGCGCCCAGACAGTGCCCGCGGTGGAGGACGTGATGCCTCGCGTCTGGGTGAGGCATTGCAGTATGCGGATGAGCTGATCCGATGTATCCATTAAGAACTCGACAATCTGGCCCTCCCCGGCTACCTCAAAAAGAGGGACGGTTCCCGAGCAAACCAACCTGCCGCTGCATTAATATTATATCATATGATTGATCAAATTACTAAAGTCCTTGACGCTCAGGCTGAATCTCTTTTAAGGCACGAAAGCAAGACGATTCTGCGGAGTCAGCTTCATTTGCCCGGCCCGGATTTTTTAGATAGAATCTTCGCTCTCTCCAATCGAAACAATCGGGTCCTAGGCAACTTAAACCGAATATACCAACATGGACGATTGGGAGGCACGGGCTATCTTTCCATTCTTCCGGTGGATCAAGGCGTGGAACACTCCGCAGGAGCGAGTTTCGCTGTAAATCCCGAGTATTTCGATCCGGAAAAAATTGTTCAACTTGCGATTGAGGGAGGTTGTAATGCCGTTGCCTCCACCTTCGGTGTATTGGGCGCAGTCTCTAGAAAGTATGCTCATAAGATTCCATTTTTAGTAAAAATCAATCATAACGAATTGCTCACCTACCCCAACCAACAGAAACAGATCCTTTTTGGGACTGTTAAGGAAGCCTATGAAATGGGGGCCGCGGCGATAGGTGCGACCATTTATTTTGGCTCAGACGATGCTTCCCGTGAAATTATTGAAATTTCTCAAGCGTTTGCGTACGCGCACGAATTAGGGCTGGCGACTGTTCTTTGGTGCTATCTTCGAAACAATGCCTTTAAAAAGGACAAGGATTATCATCTGTCTGCAGATCTTACCGGGCAAGCTAATCATCTGGGGGTTACCATTCAGGCTGATATTATCAAACAAAAATTGCCGGAAAATAATGGTGGGTTTCTTGCGTTGAACACCGGCAGTTCCAGCTATGGTAAATTGGATAAGAGAATCTATTCCGAGCTGACTAGCGACCATCCGATTGATCTTTGTCGTTATCAGGTTGCTAACTGCTATATGGGTCGCTCCGGCCTGATTAATAGTGGTGGAGCGTCAGGCGAGAATGACTTGGCCGATGCCGTGTACACGGCAGTCATAAATAAGCGCGCCGGTGGACAGGGGCTCATTTCCGGACGCAAGGCATTTCAGCGTCCGATGAAAGATGGCGTGAATCTCCTTCATGCTATTCAGGACGTCTACCTTTGCAAAGAAATTACCATCGCTTAGATGTAGCAAAACAATTGCTGAGTCGGAGGCTCTGTGATGTGGAGCCTCTTTACTTATGAACTTGGAACGCATTCTCCTTGCTGTTCAGGGCTACATGGAATTGGACATGCCCCATGAAGCACTGCGTGAACTTGCGTCCATTGCGGTCGCAGATGCGGGTCGGGAAGACGTCCTGCAGGTCAAGCTCTTGGTATTCATGCGCATGAAAAGCTGGGAAGAAGCATTAGAGATTTGTAGGCTTCTTCAAAAAATGAATCCCGAAGCGACGGCAAGCTATGTACATGGCGCTTTCTGTCTACACGAAAAAGGCTGGACCACTGAAGCAAAGGCGATGCTTTTGAGCGGACCGGCAGGGCTTCTTCAAGAACCCATTTATTACTATAATCTTGCGTGCTATGATGCGATATTAGGTAATTTGAGAGAAGCGGAACGGAATCTGCTTATTAGCTTTAAAATGGACAAAAAATTTCGGGAAATTGCAAAATATGATCCCGATTTGAGGGCAATCAAACACCTCATTTAACGCATTGTGCGGTGCCGCACAAAAGATTTCACTAAATTTTTATGTCGATCTTAAATACGGACGAAATCCGATTACTATTTCAACAAAAGATGAACGATCCCCTGGAGCTGGGGGCCTCCTTAAGTATCTGGCAGGGAAAATCAGAAGTTTGTACGCTGTGGGGCGGTTATGCGGATTATGACCGTACTATTCCCTGGAATTCAGATACTCTAGTGCTTGTCTGGTCTGTTACCAAAGGGATTTCAGCCACCTGTGTCCTTCACGTTCTCGATCAAGTTGACTTAGACTTAGACACTCGAGTCGCCCATTTTTGGCCCGAATTTGCCGGAGGTGGAAAAGGCGAAATTACGATCGGAGAATTGCTCTCTCATCGTTCGGGATTGGTAGCTCCCGCAGACGCCTTTCTTTCTTTGCTGGATTATGATGCAGTGAAACAATGTCTTGAAAAGCAAACTCCGTTTTGGCAGCCGGACGGAACCCATGGCTACGGCGCCAGAACCTTCGGAGTTCTCGTGGATGAAGTGGTTCGACGCCTAACAGGAGGCATTCCCTTGGGCAAATACTGGAGGCAGGCGCTAGCCGATCCGCTTGGAATCGAGTTTTGGATTGGTCTGCCTCAGGAATTGCATTCACGGGTGGCGACCATGGTGGCGCCGCGACCTGGCATGGGAGAAATGAATGAGGACTTTGCCGAGGCAATGTCTAATCCTAAATCATTAACACGGAGGGTCTTCCCGGACGGATTTCCTAGCCCGTCGAGCATGAACCTCCCTGCGGTTCGGTCCGCTTCTCTCCCCTCTTTGGGGGGAATCGGTTCCGCAAAAGCTTTAGCCAAGTACTACGGTATTCTTGCCAATGGGGGAAATTGGGCTGACAAAACCTGGTTCTCCCGTCGGGCGCTCAGGTGGATGGAAACTCTGTTGACCACCGGAGTAGATCGTATTTTCCGCATCCAGACAGCCTTTTCAGCCGGTTTAATGAAAGATCCGATAGATGCCAAAGGACACAAATTGCGCCAAACATTCGGCCCTTCTTTGCGGGCGTTTGGACATCCCGGTGCGGGAGGATGCCTTGCATTCGCAGATCCTGAAAATCAAATAGGATTCGCTTATGTTCTCAATCAGATGCACTTGGGAGTGTTTCCCGGCTCTCGTGTGCGACCTTTTGTAGATGGAATTTACCGTGCGCTCGGCGTTTAAATTATTCAAAGTTGATGCAATCACTCTTAATTCCCTAACTCATTATCATATTATTAATAAGAGACTTACATTAGAAAAAAAATTAGGGATTTTAGCTTGCAAGGAAATCCCGAACGTATAATGTATGCCTCATTGAAAGATTGTTCTGGGGGGAACAACAGCCCGTCGTAGCATTCGCTGCGGCGGGCTGTATTTTTAAGAATTTTAAGTTCAAAAGAACGGAACATCTCTTCACTGACTCTTAGCACTACTTCGTTAAATGAACAGACACTGCCGGATTTCCTGATTTTTGCTCCGAAGTACCGGAAAACGACTCCTTGTGTTCTAAAAATTTGTGGCATCTTCCTAAGGAGTGCGGAGAAGTTTTGGAGAGTTGATTGGCAATGAAATCCGTAAGATGGGACGGATGAGGCGCAAGCGGCCGGAGCAAAGGGCCTTCAGGACGCCAGACTAATGTGGTGAACAGCAAAAAGCTTACGCTGTGTTGAAAGAGGGGGAGGGGCAAACACCTTCTCGCTTTGCAGGAGGGGGAGGACACGTTATAGCTCTGCCGAACTTCGTATGCCCTTGTTTTCTTCTTCCAACCTTCGGAAACCTGGAAAACGGTTTTATGTTACGGCGCTAATGGCAATACTGATAGCAGTTGCGGCGTTTTTTTTTCTTCAAAAGGCTATCTTAACCCGAACGGCCGGATATGTTGTGCCTCTGTTGGCGGCTTCGGCGGGTTTGGATCTTCAATGGGATCGCCTACAAGTGGGGTTATTTATCCCAATGACTCTGGAGGGCGTTCGAATTTGGGGTCACTCAGCAGTGGGAAACGAGACGAGCCTTCGCATGGATCGGATGGTTGTAAACTTTTCCGATCTCTGGGAATGGTGGCGCGGGCAGAAGCGATTTTTTAGCGAAATCAGGATGGAGGGGGCCGAAGGTGTTCTGGATTTCCGTGCTTCGACCAAAAATTTCCCGAATGTATTTCTAAGAAAGCATCCGCATCTCAAATTGATGATGTTCCCCTGGGTGTTAAAGCTCCAGGCGCCCGACTTGAATCTGTTATTCGACGGGGTTACCTATCGGTTCAGAAATTTTTCTGCGGATTTAAGTGAGAATTCTTTAGGCGCAATTCAATATTCCTTCGCGAAGGTGGAAACCCCGTTCTTTGAGAAACGCTTGCCGTTCGCAGCCGCATTGGCGAGCTGGAAATTGGGAACGTTGGGGGTTATCGAATGGCATCTGCTTCCGAGCTGCGTTATGGAGCTGATGAATATCAATTTCTTGGGTCCGGAAGGTTTAGGAATTGATTTTTCCTTGGCAGCATTTCGCGGTACGATCAAGGGAAGTCTTGCAATGAAAAACAGTCCCAACCGGAGCTATTGGGATGCGGCATTCGTAGCGCAGCGGGTTGAGTTGGGTCCATTGGCAAACGCTCTGGAGATTCGAGCACCGGTGCGAGGAATTTTAAAAGAAGGAAAGCTGACATTTCGTGGGCAGCCAAAAGATATCCGTAACGCGGAAGCTTCCTTACATATCAGTGCGGAGGATTTTCGCTGGAGTAATCTAGGATGGCAGACGCTGGAATTTGGAGTCGATTTCATCGATCACCGCATTGTCATTCCGGAATTCCATTTGCGGCAGAAGGAAAATTTTTTGTCTCTGAATGGGTCGGCAACTATTCCAAAAGACTTTCACAATCTTTCTAAAACTCCATTTGAAATTTCAGTCCTAGGCAATATTCAAGATCTAGAAGCGGTCGCAGGGCTCCTAGGTCCGAAGTTCGGACAACTGCACGGACGGATGACCTTGGATGGCTCGCTCTGGTCAGGAAAAGACGGGCCCAACGGCTATCTGAAACTGGAGGCAAGCTCCATTCGGTTTCGCGATGCTCAATTCACGGCAGCCCGCTTAAATACCATTTTCCGTCACGGCAAGGTGGATATTACCTCATGCGAACTTTGGAACGGAGAGGATTTTCTTGTGGCCAATGGCACGCTGAATTTAAATATCCCTGGTTATCAATATTCAGGAAAACTCTCTCTTCGGACTCGCGAAATCGCGGCCTACCAATCCCTAATGAATGAGCAGTGGCAAAAGCGCCTTCAATCAGGCGGTGGAGAACTGACTTGGAAAGGAGATGGTGTGCGGCACCGGCATTCCGGTGCATTTAGCCTGCGCATGGATCACCTTATTTCGGAGTGGGCTCCTAGAGGTATCACGGGGAGTGCGACGGGGACTTTTTCGCGGGATTCTCTTTCTTTGGACTCTCTTGAATTGTGGCAAGGGCCATTACGGCTGACTACTCGCCTCTCTCTCAGTCCATTTGGAATAGAGGTCAGCGACTTTCGGTTAAATAAGGGGGCCAAACAATTAGCGCAGGGGGCGGCATTTTTTCCTATCGACCCATTTGCAATTGCAAACGGAACTTCTTGGAAAAACGCCTTGCGTGCTGCAAAACCCAGTTTTGTAAATTTAAACTCAAAAAAATTCGAATTGAACGATCTTTGGCATTTGACCGGCCAGAACATTGCCCTATCAGGATCCATTGAAAGTCGTCTGAGCGTAATACAAAATCCGTCATCATTTGATATCGAGGGATATCTCTTAAGTAGCGTGCTTCAAGGTCATTGGAAGAACCTCTCCCTTCCGCCGACTGAGGCCCAGATCAGCCTACGGAGCGCAAACAATAATGTTGTGATGACGGGGAAATTACTGTCACGAAAGTTGGGCGAAATTCGAGGAGATATTTCCCTTCCCTTAAACTCCAAAAAGGCTTCCATCGCTGAACTTTTAAATTCAGCCGGTTCGATCCGGGGAAGCTTGCAGATCGAAAAATTGGATATCAGCGCATTCAAATTTCTTTTTCCAGGGTTAAATCAGCTTGCCGGCACCGGCAAAGCAAATTTGCTCTTCAAGCACACCCTTTCCGATCCAAAAGTGGATGGATCATTAGGTTTAAAGCAGGGCGTTTTGAAATTCTCTAACAAAATATCGCCCATTTCGGATGTGCAATTAGTTGCTTCCATTAAAAACAATCATCTCTCTTTGGAGACCTTTCAGGGCAAATTAAAAGGTGCTCCGTTTTTTATAAAAGGAGGCATAGATTTTTCCCGACTGGATGAGCCATGGTACCAATTCCACTTGATAGGCAACAAACTCCTGCTTTATCAGGACCCCGATCTCACCCTTCAGGCTAATGTAAATCTCTTGGCGCGAGGTTCGGCCCAGTCGGGAAAAATTTTGGGCACCGTGAGATTCCAAGATTCAGCGCTGCACCGTCGAGTAGAAATTACAACCGTTTTTCCCAATGCGTTATTAAGACAAGAACCTTTTCAATCGGAAAAACTGATCCCTACGACACTGGCTCGATGGGATCTCGATGTCTCGATTTCCAATGACACGCCTTTTGTTTGGAAAGCAAAGCTCACGAATGGGCAACTTGCGCCCCATTTGCATTTAGGAGGCCAACTCCGGAATATTTCCCCATCTGGCTCCATAGAATTTAAAAATCTCCGTGTTTTTTTTCCGTTTGCTGTGGCGGAAGTGGACGACGGACGTATTTTCTTCGATTCCCAGTACCCCAAGGAGGCTTTCGTGGACGCACACGGATCGATAGATGCGGGAGGATACAGCATTCAGATGACAGCAGCCGGATCTTTAATGCGTCCGAGCTTGTTTTTCACTTCAGACCCGCCGCTTTCTCAACAATATATTTCGCTTTTACTTTTGACTGGTCGAGTGCCCTATATGGATAATTTCAAAATAGGGTCGCTTATATGCCCGAAACTTGCTCTTGACCCGATGTTTAACGTGCTTGTTAAAAACTTAAAAACGCCCCCCGCATCCTTTAGCCCAAACTTCCATCCCCTTCCTTTTTCCTTCATGCAGGGTCGGACGCTCTACGAATTTCCTGCGACGACTTCGGATTATTTTTTCAAATTGGCGCGCTAAGACCGCCCGGGTATAGCAAAAGAACCCAGACAAAAATTTTTCCTGTGGAGCTTGAAAAGAAAACCAAAATTGTGAAAAAGAAACAACGCTCCGAGGCTTTGAGGAGTATGACCGGATATGGACGAGGCGAGGCCATGGGCAGCAGCGCTTTCCAAGCGATAGTCGAATGCTCCTCCGTCAACCGCAAACAGCCTGAAATTCAGATCAATCTCCCCCGTGACTATGCTGGTTGGGAGGCGACGATTCGCGAAATAGTATTGACAAAGGTGACGCGCGGGCGAATTCAGATTAACATCATCCTGGAGAGTACCGCACCTAATATTCAGCTTTGTAAGGAGGCGGCATGCGGGGCATTTCAACAAATGCAAGAACTGCAAAATGAGCTCCGATTGGCTGGAGAAATCCAGGTTTCTGACCTCTTTAGTGTGCCGAATATTTGGAAGACCGTCCATGTCGATGAAAAAGATGTTTGGCCTGTTGTCCAGAATGCTCTTTCCTTGGCTCTGGAAGGCATGCTTCGGATGCGGGAGCGGGAAGGAAAAAGATTGTTTGAGGACCTTACCAAACGACTGCGAACTTTAAAACGCCTTCTGAA
>PSRL01000114.1 GCA_003176035.1 Verrucomicrobiota bacterium | reverse complement strand
AACCCTCGAAATTATGGAATGTGGAGTTGCTGGCGTTTTGGTCGGTGTAGGCCCAGGTGCCGCCTGTACCTCCCGGGGAGTTTTAGGGCTCGGCGTGCCTCAGGTCACCGCCACAGTCGATTGTGCAGCCGCACGAAACGCTTATCACAGGAAAAGCGGTCGCTACGTTCCAATCATCACGGATGGTGGAATGAGCAAAGGAGGCGATGTCTGCAAAGCCCTCGCATGCGGTGCGGATGGTGTTATGGTAGGAAGTGCCTTTGCAAGAGCGGCGGAAGCCCCGGGGCGTGGCGATCACTGGGGCATGGCTACTCCCCACGCTAACCTTCCTCGGGGAACGCGAATCCATGTGGGCACTACCGGTAGCCTGCGGCAAATCCTTTTCGGCCCCGCTGAAGTAGACGACGGCAGCCAAAACTTAGTCGGAGCTATCACCACCTGTATGGGCAATGTGGGCGCCGCTAATATTCGTGAATTCCAAGAAATCGAAATTATTATCGCGCCTTCCATTAAAACGGAAGGTAAGCTCTTTCAGACCATCCAAAACGTTGGTATGGGCTCAAAATAAAATTTATAGTTGCCAAATAAGGGGAAATTCAGCTCTTTTGGGCATTTCGTGTTGTGCCAAGAACAGTTGATGCGTTGATGAGATGAATGATCGTAGAGTCGTCGTGACCGGTTTGGGGGTTGTAACCCCCCTCGGGAATGACATAAAAACATTCTGGGGAAACATTACCAACGGCCATAGCGGCGTTCGCCGCTATCAGGCATTTGGTTCGGATATCTATGCCTGCAAAATCGCTGGCGAAGTCAAAGATTTTGATCCGATCGCTGTTTTCAAGAAAAGCAGCAAGGTCAGGTATCCCTCTCTTGGTGATGACTTTTATAACTCAAGAGCTATTAAAGAAATACGACGTACCGATCGGTTTACCCAATTTGCGGTTTCCGCATCATACGACGCTTTGGAGGATTCCGGTTTGGATTTAAATCTCGTGGATCGCGAGCGTTTTGGAGTCATCATTGGCAGCGGCATCGGCGGCCTCCAGAGCATGGAAAACGAGACCAGGCGACTTTATGAGCGTGGGCCCTCCCGTGTCTCTCCATTCACCATCGCCACGATGATTAGCAACATTGCAAGTGGCATTGTCTCTATGGAGTTTGCTCTGAACGGCCCGAACATTTCCATCGTAACAGCTTGCGCAACAGCAAATCACTCGATCGGAGAGGCTTGGCGTATTATCAAGTTCGGAGATGCGGATATATTTCTCGCCGGTGGAGCGGAGGCAACAATCACTCCCCTGGGAATCTCCGGATTTTCCGCAATGAAAGCACTGAGCCTTCGCAATGATGAACCGGAACGTGCCTCGCGTCCTTTTGATCGCGATCGCAACGGATTTGTTATGGGAGAAGGTGCGGGCGTCCTTTTAATAGAAGAATTGGAACATGCAAAGCGCCGGGGCGCCCGTATCTATTGCGAACTCTCGGGATATGGTCTGACCAGCGATGCTTATCACATGACCCAACCTTTGCCAGAAGGCGAGGGGGCCGCCCGGTGCATGCAAATGGCTATGAAGCATGCAAAGATTAATCCCGAAGACATCGATTATATCAATGCTCACGGGACCTCAACACCGATAGGTGATATCTGCGAAACCAAAGCGATAAAGCGTGCTCTGGGCGAGAATGCAGCTAAAAAGACACTGGTCAGCTCTACGAAGTCCATGACCGGTCATCTCTTAGGAGCTGCCGGCGGAGTCGAAATGGCCGTCTGTGTCCTAGCTATTAGAAACGGCATTGTTCCGCCAACTATCAATCTGGAAAACCAAGACCCGGAATGCGACTTAGATTACGTAGCCAACGTCAGTCGCGAACATAAGGTGCGGGTTGCTCTCAACAACTCCTTCGGATTTGGTGGCCATAACGCAACTCTGCTCGCAAGCGAGTTCTTGGCTTAGAACCTCTCCCAAACACAACTCCTAGGAATCGCCAGTCATCAGCTGCTCAGTCGTTTGCGACGTCAGCACCCGCCTACAATGTAAAGCCAGCACAGAGACTAAGGCAAATAAGAATAAGCACTGAAAACCCTGCGAAACCAGACTCATCGCGATTTGGCTAAAGCGATACCGGTTGACATCCATCATGTGAACGGTCGAAATCGTTAAGCAGTTAAAAAAATTGAAACTGGAAAAATAAAGCACTAAGGCAGCTGCTGATTGTAATTGCCTCAATGAGAAATGCCACGTCGCGATGCCCCCAACGGCTGAAAGAATAAATAACGGAAAAAATGTATAATTCAAATATCTCGACACGTATTTCACAAGTACTGGTAATAAAAATATCCTCTTAGGGGCTCTACTTTCACTCAGACTCGCGCGATAGCGATCTATCAGCGCACATGCGGGATACTTAAAAGCGACTACACTTTCCAAGGACTCCTGACGGTATCGCTCCAAAGGAAAACCGCATCCTTCATCGTAAACACTTTTGATCCTAGGCAAGTAAAAGAACTGCATTTGCTTGCACACTTTAGCCACCATAGCAACCGGGCATGCTAACCACGCGCGCAGATAATAATAAAAACAAAATTTGGAGAACTCCTGCGTGCTGGGAAATTGAGTTTTCAACTTTCTGATTGCGCCGCCATACAAAATATCATCCGGGTTTATACGAAATCCATAACGAGACACACTGGGACTCTCCATTGCAGATTGGATATCCTTCATGAACTCCAGGAGATAGTGCCTTTTCTTTGACTCCGAAGGCAGACGCAGAACATCTTTCTGAAAAATGTCATAAAGAATTTCCGCGTGCGCGGCAAGCAGCGTACCCGGTAAGAAAAAGTTGGAACCGTACTGTCTCTTCCACAGCTGCCCAGGGAAAACAACTGCACAAAACGTGACGACGACACCTATTGATAACGTTCCGGATTTCCATAGCGCTCTGCCGGGGACCAGCCGCCATATTAGGACCAACGGAACCAAAGAGGTCACTGCTGCCAATCCCCAGGCTGGTTTGAGATAGAGATTTCCAATAGAAGAAATCATCAGCATCACCGCCCACATTGCGGTCTGCCAATCGACGCAACATCCTCTCAAATAAAGCCTCCGCATCAGCTGTACGCCTGATAGAATCGTAATAATGCAAAATAGCGGAAACACCCCCTCAGGACGAATGCTGTGTTCTAAGATAATTGTGTCACGGGAAAACAAGAAGACCGTTGCAACAAACATTGCGACGAATCGTATCCCCCAATTTAAAAACGCCCCCTTTGGAAGAAAACCCCCGGACCGAAAGAGAGTTATCACTATCAAAACGGCGGTAACCAACCCCAGGATATGCTGTACAAATGTAATCGCCTCAAGCTGTGGAGCAACTTTTAGAACTGCTATAAGAAAAAATGGATAGAGGAAGCTCCTGAAGGTCGGTGAATAGCTCCCGGTAGTTACCGCTTCTATTGCCGGGTTCAAATAGCTTACGGTATCAGGATCCATTATGGGCGGTAGTGGCAATGTGAATCTCCATATTCCGCCCAAGGTGAATATGGTAATCAAGCCCACCCAGTATCCCCAATGCCACTGATTTCCCAAATATCCCGCTTTTAGGCCTGCAATTGCCTGCCATACATTAGTCATCTTCACATTAACTTCTAAATTTCTGCCGGCGGAACTTTTAGATTTATGGATTTATTGCTGAACCTGCCCAATCGACACCAAAGATCGTCCCCTCCTTTTCTCCGCCCATGTCAAAACAACATTACGAATCAATGCAAACAAAAACAAAAATTGGTATCCTTGGGATATTATGCTCAGAGTAATTTGCCCAAAATAATATCTGGCAACGTCCATCATATGAACCAAGGATATGGTCAAGCTCGTGAAAAAATTAAAACTGGCAAGGTAAAGCATTATCATCGCCGCATGATATAATGGAGATGTTTTGTCTGCGGATACAAAGATAATCGTCGCGCCGACAATTGATAGAAGTATCATTGGCAAAAAGAGGTAATTCAACCAAACAACGGTGGAAGCAAGAATAGCGCGCAACCAGGTAGTCTTGTCTGGTAAGTTCATTTTACAAATAGATTCAATATAACTTTCCAACGGAGGCCATGGAAAATCGGATTGTATTTCGCGCATATATTTTAAGCCTTTATTATAAACATATTTCAGGCTATAGCCATGTCGACTACTATACACATTATTTTCTCTAAACGAATAAAAGAACTCCATTTGTCGTATTACCTTGCCTAACATTGGGAAGGGATGCTCCAACCATCCTCGAAGGTAATATAAATAGCACATCCTGGAAAAATCTGTCGGTTTTTCAAATTGATAAAATAGCCTATCAAGGGGACCACACCAGAGAAGATCATCGGGATCAATTTTCAGGCCATACCTAGGTACTCGAGGATTTTTTTGTGCCTTGTGAATGTCTTTCAAGAAATCCGTAAGATAGGTCTTCTCTCTTGAATCCTTAGGAAAACGGAGCACATCTTTCTCAATTACATTGGCGAGAATCTCCGCATGCGCGGAAAGCAAGGTACCGGGCAAAAACCAATGGCTCATTGGTCCCACCCTACTTTTAAAAAAAGAACTTGGGAGAGTGAAGGCAGCTAGTATTAACAAAAAGCTTCCTAATAGTGCTGCTGATTTCCTGAACCACTCTCTGGGAATTAGGATGCAAGCAAAAATGATTGGAAGAAGCGCCGTGCCTGTTGTGAGCCCCCAGGCAGGTTTCAGATAGAGGTTTCCAACTGAAAAAAATACCAAAATAATGGACCAGAATATAGCTGCCCCATCATACTTTCTCGCTAAAACCCGTCTCGAAAGCTCTACACCAGCCAAGATTGTCACCGCGCAGGTCATCGGGAACAAGCCTTCAGGTCGGATACTATGTTCCATCAAAATGGTGAATTGAGAGAAAAGAAGCCCGCATGCGGCTAACAATGCAATAGCCCTCGTACTCCAGTCAAACGCTCCACTTGCGGGAAGGAACACTCGTAACCGGAAGATCACCACAGCCGCCAGTGCCGCAGCCGCTACGCCGGCTAGATGTTGAATCAAAGCAATTGCATACAAACTGTGAGTTGCTGTGAGCACAGCTGTCAGAAAACAAGGATAAAGAAAGTCACGATACGTCGGAATGTAATGGCCCATGTATAGCATTCCTACGGCTGGGCTGAGATATTCATCGGTGTCTGCGTCGCTGATTGGCAATTGCGGCAACGAGAGTCTCAGGTAGATCCCTAATATAAATACCAGAGCTAATATTATCCAATAAAACCTTTTCCGCAGAACGCTCCACATTTTGGATGGAGTAGACTTACAAGTCATATTCATTTAGAAATTATAGTCATTAAAGTAATGCAAGGAGAAGTTGAGGAAAAATTCCAAGCAAAATGATGCTAATACAAAGCACCACTAAAATAAATGCGGTATCAGCGGATATTTTGATGCCAGCGGCGCCGACCGGGCATGTTTGCCAGTACATCACACCTATAATTTTTAAGTAATAGTAGAATCCGCAGCAAACTCCCAGAGTCCCCAATCCGACAAGAGCCCATTGATGAGCTTGGATGGCAACCATGAAGATAAAAAATTTTCCGAAGAATCCTGCCGTCAACGGGATTCCGGCAAGTGAAAGCATGGCCAGAACCATGCTGATAGCAAGCAACGGCGAGCGTTTTCCAAGCCCTCTAAAATTCGTCATTTCTTCCCCGCCTGTCTCCCGGGAAACCATGACAACCGCAAAAAACGCCAACAGCGTCATGAAAAGGTAAGCCCCCATGTAAAACGAAACTGCTTTCGGTGCGAACGGAACGCTCACACTTGAAACTCCGATTAAAAGAAAACCCGCATGAGCAATGCTTGAATAAGCGAGCAAGCGTTTGAGATTTGTTTGTAATAACGCAGCCAAATTTCCAAAGAATACTGTGAGCCCAGCCAGAACACTGAGAATTCCAAGTATTTTTGCCTGTAAAATGGGAGAAAAGACTTCTACCATCCGAAGCAGGATAACAAATCCAGCTGCCTTCGAAGCCACGGAGAGATAGGCGGTAACCGGAGTGGGCGCGCCCTGGTAGACGTCAGGCACCCAGAATTGAAAGGGGAAAGCCGCAATTTTAAATCCCACAGCAATCAAAACCAATCCTAATCCGAATAACAGAGCGGGAGATGCGCTGGGGGGAAGGGTTCTCAGGACACCGGAAATTTTTTCGAAGTTGGTCTGGCCCGTTACTCCAAAAATCCAACTGATTCCGTAAACTAAGAAGCCGGTCGAAAACGCTCCCAGAACAAAATACTTCACTGCGGCTTCCAAACAGAGCGCATCGTAGCGTGTGTAAGCCACCAATACGTAAAAGACAATTGTGACCAATTCCAGCGTGACAAACAAAAATATCAAATCAGAGGCTGAGACCAACCACATCATACCCGCACAGGCAAAGATCGGAAGAATGAAAAATTCGCCGGCGCCTGTCCGAATTTTTCTATCGGCTGTCGTCACGCGAGAATATGAAAGAGACATCAAAAGCACGAGAATGGTGGCAACTACAATCAGGAGCTTGTAAAATGAAGCCAGTCGGTCCGCGCTATAAAAGGGGGATACGCTGGTAAATTGTCGGCCGTAAATAAAGAGGAATAGAGAGACGGCCACTAGCCCTCCTGTTCCAATCCAAGCTATAAACATTCGATTTTTTTCTTTTTGAATCGACTCCAGCAAAATGAGTGCGACACCCAAACAAACGATAAAAGATTCAAAATAAATCGGGTTTAATGCCATGTGAGTGAGGGAATGATCATTTGTAAAAATGGCTGCGGATAGCAACCTACGGCCAATAAAGCTATCACCAGAACAATGACAGCAAGCTCTACGGCCGGACGAAGATCCGAAATTTCTCCCAACCGTTGAGGAAAGGCACCGAAAAATATGCGTCGATAAGCACGAAGAAAATAAACCGCTGAGAGAACAACCCCCCACATTATCAAAATATCAATGATTTGAAACCGCCCTAGCTTAAACGGTGTCGCCTCCTGCTGAAAGGCGCCAAAAAAAACCATCAGCTCACCAGCGAAGTTAGCAAACCCCGGGACGCCGATCGAGGCGAATCCCGCAAGACCAAATAAGACCCCCATGTGCGGCATTTTTCCGGCCAAGCCGCCCAAGGAGTTGAAATCAACGGTGCCCGTTCGCTCTCTCAGTTCCCCACACAAAGCAAAGAGTGCAGCGATAGAAAGGCCGTGTGCAAAAATAAGCGTAGCCGCTCCCGTCAGTGCTAATACGTTGCCAGCGGCAAGGCCAAGAAAGATGTACCCCATATGCATGACACTGGAGTAACCGAGCATCCAATCTAACCGCTTCTGTGCTAAGGTAGCCATCCCAATAAATAAGAGATTCCCCGCTGCTAAAATTAAAAGAAGCGTCATCCACTGCTGGCTTGCTAGGGGAAAGAGCGGAGTCACAATGCGGAAAAATCCATAAAGACCAAATTTTTTTAGCACTCCCGCATGTAACATAGCCACAGGCGTTGGAGCGCAGGCATAAGCAGCGGGCGCCCAAGAATGCAGTGGAAAAAGCGAAACCAGTGCTCCAAATCCGATAACCAAGAGCAGGTAAATCCAGCTCTCTTGGCGAATCATTCCATTGGCACCTAAGTGCCGGAGCTCACGCATGTCAAATGTACGGGCATCGACAGGACATGCAAAGTATAAGCCGATAATTCCCAAAAGAAGAATAAAACTGCCAATTGCCAGGTAGAGAGTTGTTTTCCACGCTACCGATTGTTTGTCCCCATGGCCCCAAATACCTATTAAAAGAAAAGTGGGAATCAGTGCCAATTCATGAAATGAATAAAAGAAAAGCACATTCAAGGAGACAAATGCGCCAATCGCTCCGGCGGAAATCAGAAGAAGGCAGATATAAAACCAGCTTTCATGTTGCTCGATTTTTCGACTCACCAATACCGCCGCAAAGGAAATCAAGGTGCTGAGGAAGAGAAGCATCAAGGTCAACCCATCAGCTCCTAATGTAAAATTGAGTCCCACTGAGGGGATGATCGGAAGGGAGCAAACGAATTGGTAACCCGCTTGATCAGAGTGATAATTAATTAAAACAAAGACGCAGAGGCCCAGATTGATGCAAGTCCCTATCAAACTGATACGGCGCGCGTTGGCCCCGCAGGCAATGGTGAAAACCGTTATGACTGGAACAAGAATGAGAGCAATTAGAGGGGACATCACGAGAACAGTAGGAAAGCAAGAAACAGGACCGCGCCTATTCCGAAAAAGCAAACGTATGTCTGTAGGTTGCCCAATTGAAGGTAACGCAAAAGAAATCCCGCAATCCATATCGTGCGTGCTGTGCCTTGGATGCAAACGGAGTTGATCACGCAGCGGTCCATCCATGAAATTCCGGACGCCAGAGCATCCTGGCACTTACGCACAGCCCAGTCGTATGCCATGTCGATATAAAGTCGATTTGCAAGGATCGAAATCCTCAAAGGATCCTGCGCGGGGCCTCGTCCATATAAGACAGCGGCCGCTAATAGACCTATTAGGAAAAGGCCAGTGGGAACAAGTGATTCGATTTCAGGATGCGGAGGCTCCGCTCCGGGCAGAAAAAATTGACGCACAATTGGATAGCCCGAAAAAATTGCCGGCACCGCTAGTAGGAGCATTGGGAAAATCATCACGGCCGAGGACTCCTGTGCATGTTGGCTCAGTGGTGAACGCGCGCGGCCCAGAAAAGTCACAAGAAAAAGCCGCGCGCTATAAAAGGCCGTTAATCCTACCGTAAAGGCTGCGATCCAGAACAAAATCCGGTTTGAAGATGCGGCCCACGCTAATATGAGATCCTTGCTAAAGGACCCGCTG
>PSRL01000190.1 GCA_003176035.1 Verrucomicrobiota bacterium | reverse complement strand
CTTACTGTTGATTTACCTCACCACTATAAGGGAACGCACATGAGCCGCTTTATCGAAGCACTCCAGTCACATGGTCCCGTACTGCATATCGAGAATATCCGCGATATTCTTGTCCAACTAAAGCAACGGCTCCATTCTCACAGCGCCCATGTGGAATTCGAATTCCCGTTTTTTTTGGAAAAGAAAGCGCCTGTCACCCAGGCTCGCGGTCTCATTGATTATACGGTGCGGCTCAGCGCCACCCTCACAGGGAACCAATTGGATTTTATCCTGACAGTTATCGTTCCTGTCACAACACTTTGCCCCTGCTCCAAAGCCATCAGTACTCAGGGAGCTCACAACCAACGAGGCCAGGTGACCTGTTCCATCCGTTTTGGGAAACCCATTTGGATTGAGGATCTCATTCGCATGGTCGAGGACAGCGCCAGCTGTGAGCTGTATAGTTTGCTAAAAAGGCCGGATGAAAAGGCTGTTACCGAACGGGCCTACGAGCATCCGGTTTTCGTCGAGGATCTCGTCCGAAATATTGCGCTTCGGGCCGAGGCAAATCCGGAAATTACTTGGTATCGGGTGGAAGCTGAAAATTTTGAATCCATCCATAACCATAACGCCTACGCTCTTGTGGAAAAAGCGTAGGCTGGTGAGCGTACTGGCGGTGTGCTTCAAAAGTAGCCGCACCGCCTATGTGCTTCTCCTGAATAGTGGAGAATTAGCGCGCCATCAAAACAGTTTTACTTGCCACTTTTTTCTTCGATGTACTTGATGACATCGCCGACGGTCTGAAGCTTCTCAGCATCCTCATCGGGAACCTCAACGGAGAATTCTTCCTCAAAGGCCATCACTAATTCGACGGTATCCAGAGAGTCCGCGCGGAGATCCGTAATAAAGGATGCCGACGGTGTTACTTGCTCAGGATTCACACCAAGTTGTTCTACAATGATATTCTTAACTTTTTCTTCGATCGATTTATCCGCCATGGTAGTATATTGAAGTTGGAGTAGTGCTAGAGAGCCGCCATTTGGTTGGCAACAAGAATTTTTATTTCCCGGTCCTGGCAATCGCCATATCCGGCTTATTCTAATTCACAATCCAAGCACATCATGTGCTTTATGTCTTAATGTGCCTTATTGCTAGAAAAAGTTTACCTGAGATCAAGGACTAATCCGAAATCTGAAATTTTTTTCAAAAGGGTTTTATGGAAATGGTACGCGAATATTGCGAGTTATTAAAAAGGGAGGCCTCTATTGTATACGTTTCCGACCCTTTCATCTTTCGAGTGGGCAACCGTTGGGAAAATTGAACGGTTTCATCCGGATTGATTGCCACGACTTCTTCTATCGGCTCGAAATAGTGAGATTCCGGCCATTTTTCCAGAATCCTCCCTGTCGGATCCCTCAGAAAAAGCTGCATCCTTTGGCTTGTAGGGAAAGTAATCCGAAGTTGGCGCTTACTTTCATTTGTCAGCGCAAGTGTCACAGTAATTTCTCTCCGTTCTCTAAGGTCGATCTGAGCTGGCTCTAAGAGAAGCGAGAGAGCGGTCTTATCGCCTGATACGGCGGCTGGCCGATGAGGCCTGTGAATGATTTCCTTGTTAACGGTCTCGAAGAGCTTTTGAAAGCTGTCAGGCTGTTTTTGGATCGCTGGCGGCCCCGCTGAGATCTGGCTCCAGGAAATCCTCTTTTGTTCATCAGACACGCGTGTCCGCCGCAACGAAATCCGATCCCAAAATAAGGGGCTCATTTCATCGGTCCCTTCCACACCATCAAAGGCGGAAAACTTTTCCTGAGCTTCCAAATACAACGGCCAGCTCAAGATACCGACGAGAATGATTAGCAGTAAGCGCATGCAAAACCTCATCGTCTCTCTCATTAGAGCATTTCAGGGCGTTTTCTAGTTAAATATAACGTGCAGGCTGAGAAGCCCTAAATTAATGTGCGCCCCACCCTGCCGGCTCCCTGGGGCACAAAAATGCGGCAAGAGCTCGATCCGCTATTGCTTGACCTTTACTGAGATCTCAGCAGACCTGGATTCAAAAAGTCCAAGGCTTCCTCTATGGGATTTTCTCCAATCTGCCAGATGACATCCGCAAATTCGGTTTCAGGCGGCACATGACTCCATCTGGTGCCGGCAGAAACAGAATCCATGAGGATAAAAAGATCTCGGGTTCCCAAAAGCCCCAGGCCCGTCGCTTCCAGACTGAGGTTTACAAATTCATCAATAAGCTTCTTTGCTCCAACCACTTCCTCTTTAAGGTACGGTCTTTGAATAAATAATGCGACCGGTTTCCGCAAAAGATAATAAATAAACTCTTTGCCTTGGTCCGCGCTGGCCATGACTCCAATGATCAAATAATTACTGGTGCTCCAGTGAAGGGCTTCCTGAACATACACCTCCGTATGCTGCGGGATAATGGGGAGATCGCGCGTTGCGAAAAGCGTTTCCCCTTTGGATTGCAAGCGAGCACTCATGCTTTCGGGCATCCAAAAGGGGCTTTCCAGCCATGGAGAAAACATTTTCTGAATTTTTGCTCCCAAAGCGGGAGATTGCTTGGACGGGAGTTTTGTTTCTTTTTTCACTTTATCTTCAAGGACTTGATCGTTTTATTTATTACTTATTGAAGTTTATATAGTTAATTACCTTTCCTTCTTCGTTCCGTGCGTTGCTACGGCCTGACCCGGTTTGATCATAAGATTACTTTCTAAGACCAAGTTCCCTTTTTCGAGTCGATCCGTCCAATACTCCACGTAATTGAGAAACTCCTGGAAAGCTATCTTGAATTTGGAAAAGGTGAGGTCTTCCAAATCAAAAAAGCGAGAGAGAATGATGTCTCCGCTTTCGGCGTCGCAGCCAAACGACGCCCCGCCGGTACCGCGACCTAGCACATTCGCATCCAAGAGAGTCGGATAAAGGATCTTGGCATCATAGTCTTCAGCCAAGCCAATAAAGGAATGGATGTAACAGATGTCATTTGTCGCAGAAAATTCGATAGTAATATCAAAACAATCATCGCAAAGAACACGGCAGGCCCGTTCCGAGTTCAATTGGAGAGGGCCTAGCCCCATTTCGTGCCCAAGGTCACGGAGTAATTCTTGCACAGTCATAAATTGGATATGTCAGTAATTAGTAGGGATGAGGTTGAAAGTGACTCTTTACAGCCCGGAAGCTTCCTCCTCCCGGCGCTGTTTTTGAACGATCTCTTGTCGCAAGGGGATGCAAGAAAACAGCATCCATAGGCTGGGAAAACGGGGAAGGCGAAGGTGCAACGTACGTGAAATCATGAGGTTGTATTTGCCTATGTAATTGCTCCACTAATGCAGTAGCCACGAGACTCAAAATAGGGGAAATTCTACCTATTATGGTTCGTTCCAAAGCAATGCTTGCAAGCAATCTCAAGGACTGATCGTCTCACGGCGCACGATGAATATTTGGCTCAGTTTCTTTCTGGCACTCCTCAGTGGAACATTGGCCACATTGGCTTTTCCACCGGCAAATTTTACCTGGATCTGTTGGGTCGCTTGGACTCCGCTCATTTCAGCCTTATGGTTTGGGCACCTCGGCAAGCACAATTTATTTAAGCTATTTGCCTTAGGCTATCTTGCGGGTCTCTCTTTTTTTTGGATTTCCCTTTTCTGGCTCCATGAAGTCACTACTGGAGGATGGCTACTCTTAGGATTTGGCCTCAGCGTTTATCCCGCTCTTTGGGCGCTGTTTGTAGGGACAGTTGGGATGCCACGCCAACAAGACTCCACCGACAACCGGATTTGGCTCAATTCCTGGAATAATCTCTATCGGGCCGCCTTAGGGGCCGGAGCGTGGGCCGCATTGGAATGGCTGCGCGGCCTTTTATTTACTGGTTTTGGTTGGAATGCGCAGGGCGTGGCTCTTCACCACGTGGTTCCTCTCATCCAAATTGCAGACATCACCGGCGTCTATGGGGTCTCTTTCCTCATCATCATGATCAACCTGATTCTCGTAATGACTATTCGGCGACTGATCTTGGAGATTCGACACTATGGTGTTCGCCCACATTGGGACTTCACATTGACATTGCTGCTGACTGCGGGCGCCTTTCTTTATGGCCTCCGGCAGATCATGTCCCATGCCCCTGCGAAGCTCATTTCCACTCGAATCGCCTGCGTTCAGGCAGCCGTTCCACAAGTCTTAAAATGGGACCCCGCATTTGATGAAGCCATCCTTGAAAACTATCGGACAAAGAGCCAGGCTGCGATCCGGCTACGGCCTCAACTTCTGATTTGGCCGGAAGCGGCTACCCCCCACCCTGCGTTGCTAGATGATCGGGACCGCGGTATGATACAAAATCTGGCTCAGAGCTTCCCTGGCGATTTCCTTTTGGGTACGATTCATTTTCAGGGTGATCAAAGTTTTAATTCGGCGGTTTTATTCACTGAACACGGTCAGAATATTCAACTCTATTCCAAAATTCATTTGGTTCCCTTCGGAGAATATATCCCTCTCCGGCACTCATTTCCCATTTTTGCATGGGCCGTTGGTACCTTGATTCCCAATGACTTTACACCGGGTTCCGAACCAGTTGTTTTTTCCATGCAATCCGTTCCCCTTCGAATCGCGCCTCTCATCTGTTTTGAGGACACGCTCGGAAGCCTCGCCCGCCTTTTTGTCTTAAAAAAAGCCAGCTTCTTCGCTGTGATGACCAATGACGGTTGGTTTAAGCGGTCCGCCGGTTCGGAGCAGCATTTAGCAAATGCCGTTTTCCGTACTGCAGAATTTAAGCTCCCTATGGTTCGCTGCGCCAATACCGGCGTGACATGCTTTATTGACCGGTTCGGGTATGTCACACAACAGTTAAGCGATCCTCAGGATGGCACATTTGGCTCTGGCATCCTTGTCGGGGAGCTACAGATACCCACGAATCCCACGCCCACATTTTATGCCCGTTTTGGAAATATCTTTGCTGTCTCGGCGTTGCTCCTCACTGGCATTGTCGCTGCATTCCATTGTGGCGCATTTTATTGGGTGCGTAGGTCCAGAATTTAGAAAATTTTTTAATTAATTAGTTACATATTGCAAAAAATTGCCATGTGGTTGCGGCCTTTTTGTCCCATGTTCAGTCTGCAGCTGCTGCCTGCCGTGAATTAAAATCGTCTTGTGTCAATGTTCTTCCCATTATAATAATAGAGGCAGAGGGAAGATAACCTTCTCAATCCCCCCCCCGCCGCGCATGCGGGCTGTGGTCCATTGTGAGCACCGAGCTTTGCGCTGAATCCTCAAAATCTCTTTCCTATTGTCCACTATGAACCCCACCGTAAAACCACTCATTGTAATTACTGGTGCCAGTGCCGGAATTGGCAAGGCCACAGCCGAGCTATTTGGAAAACAAGGCCATTCGCTTTTACTGCTGGCAAGACGCACTGAAACGATGGAAGCTCTGGGCCTACCAAACACGCTTTGCCGTTCCATAGACGTGCGAGATCGCAATCAACTTGTTGAGGCTGTCCGAGCGGCGGAAGAGAAATTTGGGCCCGTCGATGCGATAGTGAACAATGCGGGTGTTTTGTTTTTAGATGAGCTTGCAAAGCAAGATCCCGGCGAATGGGATAAAATGATTGATATCAACATAAAGGGGTTGTTAAACGGAATTCACGCTGTCGCATCCGGAATGATTCAGCGCAGAAGGGGGACCATTTTTAATGTCAGTTCAATCTCCGGAAAAAAGACTTTCCCAAAATATGCCGTATATACTGCCACAAAATTCGCGGTTCATGGCCTTTCAGAAAATCTTCGTGAGGAACTCTCTGCTCACAACGTGCGAGTCATCACAATTGCACCAGGTGCTGTTGAAACGGAACTCCTTAGCCGCGCTGCCGACGACGCGATTAAAAAAGGTTATCAAGAGTGGAAAAAAGAAGTCAGCGACGTGCTGGTCGCTGAAGATGTGGCAAATGCAATTAGTTATGCTTACAATCAGCCACAGAATGTGTGTGTGCGAGAAATTGTTTTAAGTGCGACTCGACAAAAAGTTTGACGCATTGAAATCAAAGAGGAATTCAATGGCCTTGCAGCTGTACCGGAAGAACGCTTAAATACTTTCTCCGTCGATACAGGCCCTCACTTCAATTCTCCGGTTACCAGACCTCTCGGAGAAAAGGCTTCAAAGGCATGCGCGATGTAGCCCCCCGCTTTTGCCGGGCTGCTCGGTACCTCGCCAGCTCACAAGCTCGGGCTTTCGATCCTTAAGTCCTTAAGTTCCTGTAAATCAGTATATTTTTGTTGTCCCCCGACTTCTGGGAGCTTCCGAAAAACAAATGTCGACTGACTAATAAGCCATCCACGACATCGGCCTTTTAACCCCGGTTCGGCAGCTGCCGGGCTTGACGCCAACACGAAACCAAATACTCCGGAAGCCCATCATTGCAAACAGAGCCGCCTTCGCCTACAACTCTTTGCGAGGAACGGATAAAGCCATTCATGTTTTCCAAACCCACTCTTCTCATCGTTGATGACGAAAAGAACACGCGGGAGGGTCTGCGTGCTTCTTTCGACGAGGCATTTGAAGTTGCCGTTGCCGGAAATGTGGAAGGTGCCCTCGCAATCCTGCGAGACGATCCCACCGACGTTTTGATCACAGATCTCAAATTGGGCGCAGAAAATGGCATGCAACTTTTGGAAAGTGCCCTAAAACTTTCCCACCCTCCCCTGTGTATCATGATGACGGCCTACGGCACAGTGGACGTTGCTGTGGAAGCCATGAAACGAGGGGCTTATGACTTTGTTACCAAACCGGTAAATCTCGAACGCCTGGAACTCCTCATTAAACGCGGCTTACGAGAGAGAGAGACCACCAAAGAAAACCGGGAACTGCGGCAACAAGTGGAACGCAAATTTGGCTTGGACAACATGATTGGGGCATCTCCGGCGATCAGTACCGTAATGGAAACCATTCGGCAAGTCGCCCCCTCTCGCGCTGCCGTGCTGGTGTTGGGAGAAAGCGGAACTGGCAAGGAGCTGGTAGCTCGCGCCATCCACCGATTGAGTCCCCGCGCCTCTGCGCGATTTGTTGCCGTTCATTGCGCTTCCCTTTCTCCCCAATTACTGGAAAGTGAACTATTTGGACATGAAAAAGGGGCGTTTACCGGAGCCACCGAAAGACGTATAGGTCGTTTTGAACAGGCCTCCGGAGGGACATTATTCTTGGATGAAATCGGGGAAATCGATGCCAATACTCAGGTGAAAATTTTGAGGGTTCTGGGAGAACGGACCTTTGAACGCGTGGGAGGCAATCAAACCTTAAAAGCCGATGTGCGCTTGATCACAGCCACTAACAAAAACTTATCTAAAATGGCTGGCGAGGGCAAATTTCGTGAGGACCTGTTTTTCCGATTGAATGTGGTTCAAATTGCCTTGCCGCCGCTCCGGGCTCGCAAAGAAGATATTCCGCTATTAGCCCAAGCATTTGTAAGAGAATCCTGCCAGGAAAATGGAAAATCCATAAAAAAAATTGCTGATGCAGCTCTCACTTGCCTGCTCAATTACGAGTGGCCGGGAAACGTGAGAGAACTGCGGGCTGCCATTGAACATGGCGTTGTCATGAGTAATAGCCCCGCCATCCTGCCGAAAGACCTTCCGGCCCATATCCGATCCGGCCTGAAAATTTTGGCTGTTTCAGCCTCGCCATCCCCCCGCCAACCGCCGGACATTTTAAACCTCCGTGATACCGAACAGCATCTCATCCTCCGGGCGTTGGAAGAATGTGGAGGAAACCGTAGCAAAGCTGCTCAAAAGCTTGGCATCAGCCGACGCACCCTGTATCGACGTCTCCAAGAGACTGGAAGGCCACATCATTGAACGGTCGCATCCGGTTCTTATAGCACCTCCGATGCAAAAAAGTTTCGTTCCCTAATTGTTCCGCTTCTAAAAAAACCTTACTATGACCGATCCCCACCCGTCCCCCGATCCCGCTTCACCCCCTCAGTCTCTGGAAAAAGCGATGCAACGCCTTGAAGAAATTGTCCAAACGATGGAATCGGAAAAACTCTCGCTCGACACCCTCATTACCTCTTATGAAGAGGGCGTGAAGCTGGTAAAATTCTGTCAGGGGCAACTAGACAGTGCCGAACAAAGGATTCGCATGGTAACATGCGACTTGGAGGGCAAAGTATCACTCCAGCCTTTTGACCAAAAGTGAATCAATCAAGTACCAC
>PSRL01000165.1 GCA_003176035.1 Verrucomicrobiota bacterium | reverse complement strand
CCCGCAGGTATCAAATACTGTTATAGAGTGGTCATCGCTGGAACAAAACATTCCATATCCTGAGGCTAATTCTAAATTTACACCCCATGGCGGCAATATTTATTACTATGATATTACAAATGATATAGTAAAGTATTTCAAAAACCAGTTAAATACAGATGAGGTTAACAAACTTGAAGCGAGTGAAAAGGCAATTGATAATCTTATGAAGATGCTAAAGTCAAAGACTCCGGCCCAGCTCGTTGGAAGCTCTCTCAAAACGTAGAAAGACCGGCGTTGCCAGAAATTTTGGCTCAGCTGCTCAGCCCATCATCGTTCCCCGCATGTCCATGGGCTGAAAACAAATCCACATCCCGACGACATAAAGTAGGAGAAGCACCAATCCCCATGGAAGAAAAATACCAAATCGAGAGGTGTTTGAATTAATTTTAAATACAGCCGCGCGTTTCCAGGCCACAAAAAGGGCTGATAAGAATCCTAAATCCAACAGCAACAATTCCATTTTGAGCAGACTGGGGAATGCCCAGGAGCGAATGCTCCAATTGGGAGAACCCAGAATAGACCAACCGAGGTCGGAAAAAATTCTTTGAAATACGGGAATAAAGGTATGGGATGCGGTAAAAAAATGAAAAAGAAAGTGCGCTAACCACATCCCAAATCCGAGCGGAGCAAAACTCACGGCAAACTGACAAAATATTTGTTTCCAGCCTGCTTGCGTTCTTCCTAAGCGAAGGCTGAATTGTATGGCAAGCCAAATGAAGGTTGCTGGGATAACAAGCAACGCAAAAATGTAAAATAAGGTTACCACAGGAAGCCGAGAGGAAAGCCCCCAAGCCAGCTTCATGCGGTCTTCCCACTGGAGAACCGGGGTCACCATACCCGCGGCATTTGCAAACGCACCAAACGTTAAAAGGGTAATTATTACGGCCAGATCCAATTTTTGGGAAAATTTGCCCACTCCGGAACGGGGAGGATCCGATGTTAAATCTCGCCACGGAGCCGATGCGATGAGGCCCACATTGTCCTTGGGACATGCGCGCACACAATCCAGGCAAAAGGTACAATTCATATTTCCCTGCTTGCGTGGCGGGAAGAGCTGCAATTCGCAGCCTCGCGCGTCTGTGTCCTGATTGCCTTGAATACAGTCATAAGTCCGGCAAGAGGCGCATGCCGCGGGATCTCGGACTTGTATTTGCAAAGGCGAGTTCAGCGATTGCACGAAGTGGAATTGCCCAATGGGGCATACATACTTGCAAAAGCTTGCGTTTCTGAAAAAGCCGTCTATCAAAATAGCGGCTACAAAATATCCGGCGATCATCCAAGCGGTTAGCCAAGGTGAATTCCACAAAGAAAATGCTTCATAGGCCCAAAGGTAAAGAGCCAACAAAACCACAGAAATCCATTTAGTGCGCAGCCGCGAGGGCCAATTCCAACGCGCTGGTAGAAAGCGTCGGGCTAGGTCCCGCGCAAAGGTAAAGGGGCATGCCATGCAGAAAAAGTTTCCTGCTATGAGCAGAGCAAAGACTGTTAGGCCTCGCCAATGGGTCCACGGCAATGTGCCAGCTAGATTCATAGGTCCAAATTGCGGACCAAACCACCCGTCCAGCATAATTAGGACCGCCAAAAGCAGCAGAGACGTTTGAAGCACTCGGCGGAATATTCGGGAATGGAGAAGGGCGCCAATAATGGGTAGTTTAAAAAGATCGAAGGGAGAAGATTTTGAAAATGGAACTCTTTGCAAGGCCGGAGTTCTGGGCCGCTCAACTTTCCGTTGTGGTTTTAGAAATTGAACAGCAACCCAGGCGGCCGGAATGAGAAATGCTATGGAACCGGGCACCCACATAATCGCCCCCGCTGCGGCTTGGTCGCTCAAAGCGCTGATGTCGCTGATGCGTGGAGCGGTCAGATAGCTGGGATAAAGAACCTGGTCGTAAAACGAAAGGATCGCCGACAGAGCTGTATTTTGTATATCAGCGATCAAAAGGTATGGAATCATTGCCCAACGCGGCCACTGAGGACGACTGGGCCAGGGCTGAATAATTGGCCACCAAAAAAGAAGCGCCGTTCCGATAAAAGAAGCGTGTTCCACCCGATGCCACTCAGGAAATCGAAGTGCCAACTCGTACAAAGGCGGAATGTGCCAAAAAATATTGGAAAAAATAAAGATTCCCAAACAAACAAGCGGATGAGTAATGAAACGACCTATTTTTTTTAATAGCTTCCAAGAAAGAAAGGGACCTAATACGCCGGACACAAAGCTGCGCGGGAGACCCAGAAGAATGGGCAAATAGGGAAATCCAAAAAGGAGGAAGGGCGGAGCCACCATCATCAGCAACATGTGCTGCACCATATGGGCCTGAAGCAAAAAATTACCGAAGGCATCAAGCGGCGAAGAAATTGCCAAAAAAATGGTGAGAATGCCGCCTAGAAAGGAAATTAACCTCCAGAGAGGAAATTTTAAAGGAGCTAAGGACTGCAAGCGTCTCCAGCCACGTATGTAAATCCAGGCGGAAAACAACAAAGCCAAAAGAATTCCCGGCTCCCAATTCCAGGAGAGGATCGCTGCTTCTGCCACTTCTTGCACAATCTTCCCTACCGCAGGCTCAGACGCGGCGGTGCACGCGAAATGCTCACCTCCTGAGATTGATGCTGATCAGCAGGAGGAGGCGTCGCAGGGACAGTCGAATCACGAGCAGGCGGTACTCCTTTAGGGTGCAGGGTCACCATATACGCTACCAATGCACTGACTTCCGCAGGGCTGAGGTTCTGCCCGTAAGCGGGCATGTTCCCCCCCCCTTGGATGACTTGCCGGGCAAGCTGAGGAGCTGTCATCCGCGCTCCAACATTGCTCAGGTCAGGGCCACGGTGTCCCCCTACGCCACCGATAGCATGACAATTACGACACTGTTTCGATTGGAGAATGGAGGCGCCTGCCAGTTCGAGAGCAGTTCGTCCTTCCAAGTATTGTTTTGCGCTCGGAGCCGACGACCAAGCAGCCATGTCAGGCGACCAGGGGGAGGTGTAGCCAAAACGGGTCAACAAACCGATAGCCAAATACAGAAAAATCACTGTAACCACTGCGATAGGTCGCCGCCGCCAACTTTTTTCGCCTTCATTTGAAATAAAGGGGAGTGCCACCAGGAAGATTCCTAAAAGGACTGGACCACCTAAAATTACCACATCTTCCAAATAGTCAGGCAGAAGAGCAGCCACAGCAAAGATCCACATGAATGGCGCATCGGGACGCGGTACGGAATCAATCTGCATTGCGGTCGGCGGACCGGTGGGGCCCTTTGGGCCATATATTGCGGCGCAGGCAAAGATGCCAAGTAGAACAATTCCGGCAGCCACTAAATCCTTGCTAATTGCCTGAGGAACGAAGGGTACTCCCTCTTTTTCCAAGATCGCATGATATTCGGCGTCATAGGTCTTCCTCCGCACTTGGACTCCCGGCTTCGGATATTCGTTAATACCCTTTAAAAGCACCAGACGGAGATGGAAAGCCACCAAGGCCAGGATTAAGCCCGGAAGTACAAAAACGTGGAGCGAAAAAAATCGGGAAAGTGTATCTGCCGCGATGATAGGCCCGCCCAGCATGAGGTGGACTAGTTTGTCACCCAAAAATGGGGTTCGAGCCAGAATGGATGCGCCGATGCCCAACCCCCAATATGCATCTTCGTCAAAGCGGAGTACTTGGCCGGTAAAAGCGAGTCCTAAGGTGATTACCAATAAGGCGCAACCGGAAATCCACGTCATCTCACGGGGGTATTTATAAGCGCCCCAGAGGAAGACCTGCGTCATGTGTAGCATCATGATGCAAACCATAAAGTTTGATCCCCAGTTATGAAGGGCACGTAAAAACCAACCGAGATCCTGGTTGAGGGTAAGGTACCACAGGCTGGTATAAGCCTCCGCACCGGAAGGAACGTAGACTAATGCCAGGCAAATACCGGTCACAATTTGGACGACCAAGCAGAGAAGCGTGGCGCTACCAAAAACGTAAAACCAGCTCCCTGCATTTTTTGGGACAGGGTGGCCTGCCGTCTCTTCAAACAGTTTGGTAAGATGTAATCTGTCATCAAACCAAAGCGCTAAATTCCGCAGTGTCTTCATCATAGGCCTAAGGATTATTTGCCAATGTAGGAAGCACGCCGCCCTTGATCCAAAGCTGACCGTCTTCTACTTTTGTTTCGTATTCAAATAAGCCTCGCGGCGGCGGCCCCGCCGCCCGAGAACCATCTTGATAGTAGGCGCCTCCGTGGCAGGGGCAAAGGAAAAGCTTGGATTCCGCAAACCAACGCACGGGACAGCCCAAATGCGCGCAATTGATTGCGAAAACTTGAAAGCTTTCTCCCTTTAAGCGACGAACCCAACAGGGAATATCCGCTGTTTCGCCATCCCATGGGCGGTGAAAGGGATTTTTATATTTTGCGAGCGTGGTTTCCTCTTCAGGAAAAGAGCCGAGTTTGCCTAATCCAATCCATTGAAGTTCGGGCTTTTTAATGAAGCTGGAAAAAACATATCCGACGACCGGAATGCCTACCATTGCCCCCGCTGCAACGTTGAGGCCCACACCCAATTTCAACAAAAAATCGCGCCGTGAAGATTTGTCTCCTTCTTCCGGTTGAGTTGGCTCTTTGGGTTTACCTTCGTTCATTGAAATATACTTCTCCTGCTTTTGTTATTAAGTATAATGCCATTAAATTCACTTTATCGTCGCATTTCCGCGGGCAAATCCCCTTTGCGTTGTCCCCGATGGGAGATGAGCCAGGCCACCACATCCGCAACATCCTGATCAGAGAGAGGCTTGCCTGTTGCCGTGTCATGCCAGTTCGGATGCCCCACTTCCGGTCGACCTGCAATCACTATAGTGCGAAGATATTGATCTGAAACCAAATTTAAATAAGAGGAATCCACCACGGAGCCCGCCTTTCCTCCTGTCCCTTCCACGCCATGGCAACTCGCGCAGTTCACGGAATAGACCTGCGCACCACGAGAGGCATCTCCCGGAGAAGCACTATAGTGAGGCAAAGGACCGGGTGGCACTTTCTTTGAATCCTTCCAAGCAAAGATACCCTTTACTAGAACATCAATTTGAGCCTCAGTTAAACGACCCCCAAATTGTTCCAAGAATGGAGGCATGGCTGTTCCGGGCACTCCCTTGGAAATCACCTCCCGCATTTTTTCCGGAGTGATGAGAGCAAGATAAGTACTATTCCCCAGGCTGATTGAAGGCGCTATCCCCTTGGGTCCGGCATGGCAAGCGATACAGTTGGTGCTATAAAGAGAATGGAAATCCAAATTAGCTTCCGGGGGTTTCCAAATATTTTTTGAGCTAGGTTTCCCAGGCATCCAGTCACATCCACCCAATAAAGAGAGCGCTAACGCTCCAAACCAGAGAGATAAGAATTTAATGTGAGGCAATTTGAATTTCATTGTTTTTTCATGCCTTCAACGCCCATTTTCTCTCGCATGGACCAAACTTGCATGGTTCTGACTTTTGCTGATTTATAAACGACAAAACCGCCCACTAATCCATATGCCAATTGACTGACAATAAACCAAGGCCAGGAAATATAGCGTCCCAAGGCGGGATCAATGGCATGAATTGAAGTGGAAAGAAGTGCGGTCCAAAGCAGAGGAGTGACGATTCCTCCCCAAAGCCATTCGAATCTGGCGGGCAACATTGGCAGCAGCACGACATAGAGGAGGCCAACCAAGATAGAACAAGAAATATGGATGATCAGCGCAACGCAACATGCCAACAAGTGAAATTGCATCAGGACTTCCTGACTCGACGCCCCCAGGCCCGGTAATCCAGCCGCAGCAAGTAAATTGATCGGATACCAGATACTCCCCTGGAGGAAACCATAAGTCAACGCCACAACCGCCATCGCCACACCACCCGCCAGGCCACCTAAGATACCCGAGGAATAGGTGTGAGTGTGTGTTGGAACCAAACGGCGGTCTTCCTCAGGAGGCAAATACGCCAGGCTTCGCCCAGCCACACGAATTGGCGTCGGCTGTTCTTCCGGAGGTTTAATCGAAACAGCTTCATGTTGGGGGTGAGGAAAAACATCAAAGCACCAACCGATAGCGGCGACTGTCGCACAAAGTAAACCAATCAGTGAAACCACCAAATTCGTAACAAGGCCCGCAAACAAGAGAGTCAACCCAAACGCTGCAACCATTGGCCAGGGCGTAGGGGTAGGCAACTCCACTGAGTTGGGATCATGAGCATCATGATGAGAACTAGACATAAAAATAAGACTACGCGTAATAGCTAATAATATAAACGACTGTAAACACGACTATCCAAATGGCATCGACGAAGTGCCAGTACCACGAGATCATTTCCACATGTTCGTGATGCTCTTTCTTCACCTTACCCGTCAAACTCAGGATAAAAACGGTTGACAGTAAAACCAGGCCCACGATGACGTGACTGGCATGAAGCCCTACCAACGAGTAAAATGTGGAACCAAATACGTTGGTAGCTAGCGTAAAGTGGTGATGATAAATAAATTCATACCATTCATGGGCTGTGTAGCCGAGAAAAACGGCGCCCAAAATAATGGTCGCTAGCCACCAAAAGTGAAATCCCCCCCTACTGTTTTTATGCAGCGCTTTTTCCGCAAAGACGATCGTCCCGCTGCTCGAAAGTAAAGCAATTGAAGCTAAAATCGGCCATTCCAAAATTTGGCGAGGATAAGGCGGATTTAAACTTTTGCCGATGTAAAATACATAGGCGACAACAAAAATGGAAAATAAGGCGGTTTCCGTAACGATTAGGGAAATCATACCCACCTTCCGACTGGAAGGCAGCTTCCATTCGGTAATCGTGGGGGGGGCCGGTTCAGTTTTAGCTTCGTTCATACACCAAAAAAGAGTCCTATTGAGCTAGGTGAAACACAAATGGTAAGCTTCTTCATTCAAGCAGCTTTTATTTCCTGGAGTTGCAGATACATAAGGTGTCGGGTTATTGGTGTTTCCAATCGGGATCGTCAGGATGTTTTAAGTCCCAAAGTGGACGGGCGCCATGCACTTCCGGTGATTTTTCAAAATTATATTCCGCCGGGGGCGAGGTAGTCATCCACTCCAGGGTCCATGCGTCCCAAGGATCGTCGCCCGCTTTTTTGCCTTTATAATAGGAATATACCAGATTGATGACAAAACAAAGAATTCCCAATGCCTGGAAAATCACACCGATTGTGGAAACCATATTCCACAGCTCCCATCCTCTATCAGCCGGATAGCTATAAATGCGACGTGGCATCCCTAAAATGCCCAAGATGTGCTGCGGGAAAAAGGTGACATGAAACCCAATGAGGAAAAGCCAAAAATGCCAAAGACCTAAACGGTGATTGAGCATCCTACCGATCATCTTAGGATACCAATAATAAAAGGCGGCGAAAATTGTAAATACCAACGCCCCAACAAGAACGTAATGAAAATGGGCGATGACAAAGTAGGAGTCGTTGAGTTGCCAGTCAAAGGGCACTGTTGCTAACATTACGCCTGTAAGCCCTGCCAATAAAAATTGGAAAAGAAAGCCGATACAGAACATAAGCGGCAACTCTAGCCTTAACTTGCCGCCATACATAGTTCCCAACCAATTGAAAATTTTGATCCCAGTTGGGATCGCAATGATAAATGTGGAGGTCGCGAAAAATGTGTTGCTGACAGAAGTCATCCCAACCGTAAACATGTGGTGAGCCCAGACCCCCAAACTAATGAACGCAATCATCACGCTCGCAGCCACCATGATGGAATAGCCAAAGATGGGCTTCCGCGAAAATACGGGGATCACTTCCGAAGCAATTGCAAAGGCAGGCAAAATGAGGATGTAAACTTCCGGATGTCCAAATATCCAAAAGAAGTGCTGCCAAAGAACC
>PSRL01000006.1 GCA_003176035.1 Verrucomicrobiota bacterium | reverse complement strand
CCCCGGCCGCGCCCGCGCCGCCCGCGCTCCCCGAAGTCCCCGCCGTCCCACCGCCGCCGGAAGCTCCGACCGCATAGGAATATGTGGCGTTCGGCGCCGAAATAATTGCTTCGACATAACCACCGCTCCCTCCACCGTTACCACCGCTTGTCAGTGTCGCGGTACCGCCACCGCCGCCGCTCCCGCCCGAACCACTATTAGTTGCCGCCGCATTCCCGGTTGAGTATCCTGAAGGTCCAGCACCACCGAATACGGACGATCCGCCCGCGCCGCCCACCGAGAAAGCAATCGTGTTCGTGGTAGGCGCGCCATTTCCTGTAGATCCGGTTTGGGCGATTCCAATTGGACCGCTTCCAAGTGAAGCGGTGCCGCCCGCCCCGCCAAAATTCGCAGTACCTGGATTTTTTCCGCCCGCCCCACCATTTGCGACAAGTAGTGTCGTTCCAAAAGTTGAGTTACCACCGGACGCACCGTCACCGATTCCTGTAGTGCCTGAACCACCACCACCACCACCACCGCCAACCATACGCACGCGTATGTATTTCACTCCGGCAGGCGTGGTATAGGTACCGCTCCCCGATGTGAAGCGTTGAATGGTTGGGGCGACTGAAATAGCTGTTCTGATTCCCGCCGCCGTAGTTGCTCCCGTGCCGCCGCTTGCGATTCCCATAGCAACGGTTGACTGAAGTTCCCCGGTTATCTTCAAAACGCCTGCGGCACTTCTTTCAAGCGTTACATCGGCTGAGCCCGCGCCCGAACCCCAAGCCTGTTTACCGTTTGCATCCATTTCAAGGCGCCCCGGGTTCGTGACCACATCGCCTGAAGCTGAAACTTTAAGAGCCTTGCTTGTCGCTGAACCAGGAACGAGATGCAGCATGGTTGGATCGGGATCACTCGCCTCTATGTGAAGCATGTGACAACTTGTCCCAGGATTTCCTCCGGTCTGCATGATTTCAAGCAGATGACCATCGGCTGCGCCCGTGAAAGTCCAGTGCATTCCGCCCGTGGGGTTCGTGAATTGCCAGTTTAGAACCTTATTCGCCATGTTGAAGGTGTTGGGAGCGGAAGGTGTTGCTAATTGATCTACCCCGATTGTTTTGTTGGTCAGAGTTTCAACGCCTGCTTCAGTCACTACAACGCCTGAAGCGGGGAAAGTCGCCGTGCTGTTAACTCCCGTTCCACCCAAACCAGTTGCAAGCGGAAAAGTCAGGGCATTTTGCTTGCCATTAAAAATCGCCCAATCAACGGCTGATAGAAATCCATCAACAAGACTGGTTGCTTTTGGTATCGCGATGTTAGGAGTCGCTCCACCGCTTGACGTTAAAGGCGCGCTCGACGTGACGTTTGTAACCATTCCAGCGGCACCTAGACTTGCATCATCGGTCATCCAGGGTGTGTATTTCGAGCGATGAATCACGAAATCAACCGACGTGTTGGGTTGTGCCGTCCATGAGAGAGTCAATTCCGTGAAACTCCCACGGAAGCCACGGTTATGTTTTGCCGGAAAAATCTGAAACGGATTTGATCCATCGTTATTGATCGCTACGTTCACAAGTCCCGAAGGAGCGCGCAACCGATTGACCGAATTTGTTGCAAAAAAGTATCCGACAAAAGCGCGGCCAGGGGATTTTAGAATCACCGATCCGGCCACGCTCAGGTCAAGAGTGCGAACCACGATAGGGGCAGTGTCTCGCGTGATCGGGTCTTGAATGACTGAGCTTGGAATGTCGTATTCGGATTGATATTGGGTTCCTTCGTCAGGTTTTTCAAACCGTTTGTAATCAGGCGTTTCAAAGTCATCGTGTTTCATACTTAATATACCTTAGATTGCCGCTTCGATATCGGCAATTATTTTCGTGAATTCTTCAACCGTTACGCCTGGAATCGTGATCACGCCAGCTTTCACAAGCTCAACGATGTCATTCAAAAGCGTCTCAATATCCGCAACGGTCAACTTTCCCGCGATCACGTCTTCAACACCATGTTCAGTGTCTTTCACGGTTTTAATGACGGTCCCGATGTGAAGAATCAATTTCAAAATAAGTGGGTTCATGAGCACTCCTATTGCCGCGTTAGCCGTTTTGCTTGACAAAACGGCGGTTATTTCCTGTAGAAGGAAGGTCTGAGGAAAGATCAAGCCTAGAGTTAAACTGAGTAACCGCTTCCAGTATCTCGCCATTAGACTCTTGATCACCGAAAAAATCATAATCGCAATCCTCACCGTATTCCGATTCATTTTCAAAGTTCCTGGTCAAGCGAAGGTCCCTTGTCGATTCGCTTGAAAACCTTGCATTTCTCTCAGAAACATCGGCGTTTGTCAGATTTTGTCCCGTAATTTTCATGCTGTCATCTCCCCGGAATAATCCGTTCCTGGATCATATTGAAAATTCTCATAACTTGATTGATCAAGCATTCCAACGTCATATGATTCGCTGTCATCAAATGCCCCACCATCCGAAGCAAACTGATAGTTAGCTTCGTCAACCTGATTTTCATTCACATCGGTGTTGTCTTCACTTGTAAAAAGTCCTGATATCGATTTCGTGAGACTCGCAAGAGCGAGGCCGCCCGCCGCCGTGATCGCCCCGCCATACCAGGGTTGTGAAGCGGTGTTGCCTTGATCAGCCCTACCGGCTTGCGCGCTTGCCGGATTTTTAGTGGTTTGGGGGTTTCCTGCGATCACCCTTTTTTGAGAGGCAAGAGCCGCACGGCTTTGAGAGGGTTTTGTCACGAATAAAAGCGCGATTCCCGCGAGAAGATAAAATTGCAGCATAGATCACTTCGCTTTCTTCATGATTTTTTGAGTGTTATCGACCGCTCCAAAGAACGGTCCATGATACCAGGGTTGTCCGTTAAACATTGGGTTCGTGTCTGCACGCGGCGGGCGCGGGATCGCAAACCCGTATTTGTCGCTTGGTTTTGGGGAGACGTAGTTAACGTCCCTGAACATTTCCCAAGTCTGCATGATTTTATTGATCATAGCACTTCTCCTCCGATTATTTCAGAATAGTATTTAAGAACGTCATTTACATAGTTATAGGGCGCGGGCATTTTCGCTTCACGTGTGCCCGTGTTATAGGCGTTGATCGCATCACGAAGATTGCCTTTTAGCCAGTCAAGGTTATCCCTGATGATCAGTGCACCGAGACGTGCGGAGACTTCCGGGTCGTATAAGAGTGAACCGTCTCGTATTTCGTCATCCATGACACCGTACTTCTCAAACCGCCCGCTTCCTGCAATCCACTCAACCTGCATAAGCCCGTAGCTCGCTCCAACCGTCGCATTGTCAAAGTGATACGCGTTTGGTTTAAGCGAACTTTCACGTATCGCGTGGGCTTTTATAAGCGCAAACGGAACGCCCGTTTCGCCCGATGCTTTTTCAAAAGCTTCATCAAACTCACGTGAAAATACACCGTGCTGATTTTCCTGATCGATATCGGGCAAATTCCACTTATTGTGTCGCGTGATCACGGTATCTCCTGAAGCATCGATCACGGTCACGCTTTTTTTCGTGGCAAAGGCGAGCGCCGCAATCGCTCCGATGACGGTTAGGATGAGAACTTCCATTTTCATCGCCCCATGATGGATTTCAGAGCGCCGCTTTTTGCGAGAAAATAAAGAGAAATGGCGGCTACACCGATCACAAGAACGATTTGACTCGTTCCGAATCCAACCACATTTTCCGCGCCCGATACAACGTCGTTTCCGACTTTCTTAAGCCCCGAGTATACGTGTTCAACGCCCGCTTCAACCGTGTCGGCTGCTCCCATGAAGAAATTTTCGATTGAATCGATGAATCCGGTGTTTTTTGTTTGATCCGGGTTTGATATCATGACGCTTGGAATGGTGGGTTGCGGGTTCACGACCGGAAGTCCAAGCGTATCGAATAAATTTTCGTCGCTGCTTGCATCAAGCGTGTGATACGTTATTTCCATACCCTGCTCACAATTTCTTGATCACGATTACAAGCACAATCGCGCCAATGATCATATAAGCGCCATAATCCTTGATCACTTGATTTTGCGCGATCCCCGTGAACATGTCTTGAATTGATTTCATGACTCCGGTGGATGGCTGTCCGCTTTTAATCACCTGATCGACTGCTTTTTGCGCCTGCTTTTGATTCACAACAGCTTGATCGGCGAGTTGTTTTGAAGCGTAGTTTTCGATTCCTGCGATTACAGCGGGCGCGCCCGTCGTAGTGACGTCATTCCATGCCGAGCTAACCTGATTTCCGATATCGTCTAAAAGTCCCATCTCTCACTTCCTTTCATGCTGTTTTTTGGTAAAACACGATTTTACCGTTTGAAGTTTTCCGTGATCCAAGTTTATCAAACGGTATCTTAAGATCCTTTGAAAGTCTCTCCCGCGCCACGCGATTCAGGGCTTTCATGAGAACAAATTGATACACATTTCTGAATTCAGATTGAAGAGAGTCGATGTCTCCGAAGCGTGAAAGTGGTGCAACGTCATCCTTCAGAAGATTCGAGTTTTGCATTTGCTTGAGAGTTCCCAAAATTTTCCAGTAGTCTGAAATGTCGATCATGTAGTTTTTCTTAACAAAAGGCCAGAACATTGGATTTTTAACAGCCGCGAGAGGGTCTTGAAACCAGGATTGTGTTTTAATCGAACGTCCTATGAGCTTGAAATTCTTGATCTCATGAAAATCATCATACACGGGATCGATTCTGATATCGGCCCACCGTCTCATGATCGCGACGGCTTCGGGTATTTTGATCAATTCTTCGATGTTACCCGATTCGTCAAGCTCTTGCATCTTAAGTTGCAGCTCGGCAATTTTTGCCGCGTCTTGTGCTTGTCGTAGTTTCGCGCTTGTAAATTGGTATTTTCCGTTTATGACAAGTGACGGTAGTTCGGGTTTTCCGACATATGGGATCGTCAGGGTTTGGTAGGGAAGTGTTGCCTTCCAGTCTGAAAGTTCCGTCTCTTCCCGCATGAAGCCTTTAAACAGCCAGGAGTCTCCAAGTACGTTTGGAGTGATCCCAAGTCCAACGAGTGAAGAAATGATATCAAAATCAAAACCGATTGATCGCGAGCCTTTGCTGCCGCTTGCAAGGAGCATGGAGAGGATAGACAAGGCCTTTATTGAAATTTTTGGTTCGATATTGAAATACTGAGAATAGTTTGAAAGTGGTTCCAAAAAGAAATGATTGACCAAAAATGTCTCAACTTGTCTTTTTGTGGCAAAAGCTTCCGTGAGTTGCAGTGTCTCCGTGTCTTCTTCACTCGAAAAAAGTCCCGATGACTTGCCTTTACCCGTTAGAGTCACGACGTGAGACGGCAGATAGGCGGCAAGGCCAGGGAAAAAATTCTTAAATAGAAGCGGGGATTCAAGCGCGATGTCCGCCACGAAATCAAAATAATTCAGTTTCCCGAGCTGAAACTCTTTTGCTTTTTCTGCGGCATATTTGATTTGCGGATCAATCTCGGCGTGCGCGGCTTTTGAAAGAGCGGCTTTTGCTTTACTTATCGCTTGATCCTTGCTTCCAAAGAAGTCCGTTCCCAAGTCTCCTATGACGTTGATGAGGGAAATCACGGCTGAGATATCGGCAAGGATATTTAAGCCACCCGACGAAATCGCGAGTGATCCACTTCCCAGTAGTGCACCAAAATCCCCGACTTCCTGATCAACAACGCCTAGATCGGCAAGAAGAGACGCAACCGATGAAAGTCCCACGCCGATGTCTCCCACGCATTGCAGGGTATCCGCTCCGGTTTTAATGTCTCTAGATATCGCCCCGCCCGCGATCACGATTTGCGCGACGTCTAGAGACACATTGACTTCACTCGGTAGTTCCACACCGACAAGTTTCATGAGTTGACGAAACTGCATCGTCACTGCCGCCGGGGAAAGCGCCGCATTGCCTTGAAGAAAGATTTTTTTCGTGAACCCTGTAAGAGACGCCACGCGCCTTAGATCGGCGAGCGTGGCAAGTGTTGCGTCTGGTTTTGCTTTTGCAACGCTTGTTGACATCGGGTTCCTTTGTTTTTGCGAGCGGGGACATGAACAGCAAAGTCATGTCCCCACTCACCCACTAATCATACCGCCCGGTTTTAGTCAGGTAAAAACCATGGCGGAATGAAATGATTTACACGCCTGGTTTGGCGCTTGTTGCCGACGTAGAGCCAGCGAACGCGCCGCGCGCGCTAGATCCACCGACCGAACGTCCAGGGATCACTTCCTGAGTGAGGATATTGATCACGGGGTTGCCGTTATAGGTATTGCCGTCAGCACCACCGCTCAAAGCCGCGATCTGAAGCAATAGATCAAACTGATCCATCGTGTAGCTTGCCACAAGCTCCTTGATCGAATCCCCGGTACACGGGAAATACAGCATCGCCCAACCCGTGGGCGCGCCCGAGTACGGATCAACCGGGTTAGCGGGCACCAACCCGTCGTTTCGGTTTTTCGCCTGAAGATCGCGGAAAAATACGTCCCGAAGTTGGTAGTTCGAGTTGATCCGATTTTGTATCTCAAGCACGATGTCATTACCGGGTTCCGCAATCGTGGCAAGAGACGCCGCCTTGAACCCCTTGGTTTCCATCAAGAGACCAAAATAGAGGTTACCACGGGGCAAGAGTGCCTGAACCTGAGAACTTGAGTACGCCATCCCGGGAGGTTGAAACGAAGCGCGTTTAAACGTTCCGAATTGAATCCCAAGCTGCAAATTGTCCTGATCATAAGACTGGATCGAGCAATTCACTGTGGGAGTGAGAACACCGCTTGCCGCCTGCGCCGCTCCAACCTTCACGATGTCAGCCATGTTAGCCCATGTGATTTCAAGTACATAGCTCGCCAGGGGCCGGGCGTCGAGCAGGGTTGTGAAGTAATTGTCGGAAACACCAAGCTGCAACCAGAGTTCCATCATGCAACGGAAGTTGACAATGGATGAAACGGACGGCTTAACCGTGTCTTGAAAGATCGCGGAGTTAGATCCAATGCCTTCGGAGTTGGCCGGGATCACAACGCCGTTGATCGTCTGAGTGAGAAGGGCAAAAGCCGTGCCGGTGTTAGCGCCGGTAGCGGCGTCAAACCAGAGGCGCGCAAACGGATAGCGACCGTTCAGGTACAAGCTTTCTTTCGCGAGCTGCATACCCGATCCGCTCCACACAACGTCCGAACCGTTTCGGATCAATCGAATGCGAGAAATCAGGTTGAAGGGAAAGCCTTGGGCAAATTTAGTGTTAGCGTCTGC
>PSRL01000179.1 GCA_003176035.1 Verrucomicrobiota bacterium | reverse complement strand
CACTCCGCCCAAGTCACGGCCCTCGGTGGCAGCATAAATATCAAGGACCGGCATGACGTTGTCGTGGCTGATGACGCCTGCGATGGATTGGCGTGACATTTTCCCGAGATTAGAAAGGAGTTGGGGAGTAATAGAAGGGGATTGTATGCTGCGAACCGGGAGATTTCCGATATCCTGCAAAGATTCCAAATGGTACTGGGGAACTTTTGTGATGACATTGTACATCACTCCATTTTTAGGATTGAGCCAAAAGGTAGGTGTGGTTTGATCACTGCCGGTGAGGCTGATGAGCAAGCTGCTAGCAACATCCTGCTGGGTGAGGCCTAAAAGGCTTGCCTTGGTGCGGTCCATCTCAAGGAAGAGTTCCGGCTGATCAAATGCTTGTTGGATATGCACATCGGCGATACCGGGAATCTTGCGCATTTGTTTTTCCAGTTTTGAAGCGACATCAAAGTTTTTCTGAAGTTCTTTGCCTTTAATCTGCACGTCGATAGGGGCGGGAAGGCCAAAGTTGAGAATTTGTCCGACGATGTCCGCAGGCTGGAAAAAGAATCCCACCCCTGGAAATAATCGTGGGAGCTGAGCCCGAAGCTCTTTGACATAACCTGCCGTTGGAGCATGCCCTTCCTCCAATGAGATGAGAATCTCTGCGTCGGCCGGCCCAAAGGTCCCATTGTTTTGATAAGAGGTATTGATGCCGCTATAAGGTAGACCGATATTGTCCACGACATCGCCCAGATCTTTCGCTGGAATGATCTGGCGGATCCTGGTTTCTACCTCGTCGCAAATTCGAGCGGTTTCTTCAATGCGGGTGCCGGTTTTGACGCGCATGTGCAGTCGAATTTTTCCACCGTCCACTTCAGGGAAAAAATCCTGGCCCAACACGGGAAGCAGCAAAAGGCTCATCAGACAACATCCCAGAAACACCATGAGGAATATTTTTCGATGAGCCAACCCGCCACTGAGGAGACGCAGATAGCCCTGCTTCATAGCCAAAAAGCTGTCTTCGAACTTGCGTTGAAAACGAACCAAAGGTGCTGTCCAACCTTGGGGGTGGAGGGGGCGGCTAGCGTGACCTCCGGGTTTGAGTAAATACATGGCCAGAGTAGGCACCAGAGTTCTCGACCAGAAATAAGACGCCAGCATGGCAAATACCACGGCTTCGGCCAGCGGAACGAAGAGATAACGGGCTACTCCCGACAGCAAGAACATCGGGACAAACACAATGCAAATACAAATTGTGGAAACAAAGGCGGGGACTGCGATTTGATGAGCTCCATCCAGAATGGCTTCCCGAAGAGGTTTGCCTCGTTCCAAATGTGAGTCGATATTTTCGATAGTGACGGTGGCATCGTCCACCAAAATACCCACGGCGAGAGCTAGTCCACCGAGGGTCATGAGATTGATAGTTTCGCCTAACGCACTTAAAACCATCAGCGAACAAAGAATGGAAAGAGGGATGGAAATGGCAATGATCAGCGTAGGGCGCCAATTAGCTAAAAAGAGAAGAATCATTGCGGCGGTTAAGAGAGCGGCGATGCTTGCTTCCTTAAGGACTCCCGAAATAGCTGCCCGGACGAAAATCGATTGATCAAATATCGGCTGAATATTGAGTTCCAAGGGGAGTTGCCGTTTCAAAAAGGGCAACATTGCCTTGACACTGTTTACGATATCCAGAGTTGAAGTGGCCCCCGTTTTAATGATCGAAAGAAGCACGGCATGATGGCCGTTGAGTCGCACCAGATTTGTCTGGTCTTTGAAACCATCACGGACGTGGGCAACATCTGCGAGAGTGATCACCGAACCGCCAATGGCCTTAACCGGCAGTGTGTTTAAGGCTGCAACAGTTGTCGTGCTGGCGTTGATATTCACATCATATTCGGTAGCACCGATTTTTACTGTGCCGCCCGGAATGATCAGATTTTGCGCGGACACCGCATCCACGACGTCTTGCGGGGTAAGACCGCGGCTCCGCAGCTTATCCAAATCGATGTCCACTAATACCACTCGCGGTTTGCCGCCGTAGGGATACGGAGTGCCGGCTCCCGGAATAGTCGCCAGCTGGGGTCGAACAAAGTTCATGCCCAGGTCAAAGACCTCGGATTCTGATAGTTTAGAGCTGCTCAGTACCAGTTGGATGACGGGGACGCTAGAGGCCCGATAGGTCAGGATCAGCGGCGGATTGATGCCCCGTGGGAGAGCCCTCAACATCGTCTGTGCAATGGCGGTTACCTGAGAAAGAGCCAATTCTAACTTCGCCGTAGGATGAAAGAAGATCTTGGTAACGCCTCGTCCTCGAAACGTTTGCGATTCGATATGTTCCACATCGTTGACAGTTGTTGTCAGCGCACGCTCGAAGGTCGTCGTAATTCGATCGTTCATGTCCGCCGCCGCCATCCCTTCGTAGTCCCACACCACGCTCACTACCGGAATATTGATCTCAGGAAAAATATCAACTGGAGTGCGTAAAAGGACCACTGGCGTCGCCAAAATCACCAGTAAGGCCGTTACAATGAACGTATAGGGCCGCTCTAATGCAAGTTTAACGATCCACATGAAAACGAGAGAGTTTTCGAGTTCTCAGTTTGAGCCCACTATTTGTCTGTGAAGTTTTCCCTAACAAATTTTTCGTCATGGCAACCTGTGGCACAGGTTTAGGGCCTATCGGTTAGCATAAACGACATTCCTTTTACAATAGATTTGCTGAAACGGTCAGAGAAATCATGAAAAACTTGCTTCGGAACGCGAAAGACGGCAGAAGCCATTAGCCGACATGATTATTGAACCGAAGATTCGTGGTTTTATCTGCACCACCGCTCATCCTGATGGCTGTGCGGTCCATGTTCAAAAACAGATTGATTTCGTAAAATCTCACCCGGTCTTGGAAAACGCCCCCAAACGCGTGTTAGTGATCGGCGCCTCCACAGGTTATGGTCTTGCTTCGCGTATAGTGGCTGCTTTTGGGGGCAAAGCCTCAACTCTCGGCGTCTTTTTTGAAAGAGCGGGGACCGAAAAAAAACCCGCATCAGCCGGATGGTATCATACAGCCGCCTTTGAAGTAGCGGCGGCCAAAGAGGGGCTTTATGCCAAAAGTTTTAATGGGGACGCTTTTTCCAATGAGATGAAAGAGGAGGTCATTGCAACTATTAAAAAGGACCTCGGAGAGGTGGATTTGGTCATCTATAGCCTGGCTTCACCTCGTCGACTCGATCCCGCAACTGGGCAAACTTACAAATCTGTCCTCAAACCGACGAAATCAACGTTTACCAACAAGAATATTAACACCGACAAAAAGGAAATTGATTTGGTGAGCATTGAGCCGGCAACAGAAGAAGAAATAGCCAATACGGTGAAGGTCATGGGTGGGGAAGACTGGAAACTGTGGATTGAGGGACTGGCGGCCTCGGGCGCGCTCGCCAAAGACTTTCGCACGATAGCTTATTCTTATATCGGACCCCAAATTACCTGGGCAATCTATACCGATGGTACTATCGGACATGCGAAATTGGATTTGGAGAAAACCGCACGGCAATTGGACGAGCAATTTGGAGCCGGTACGGCATTGATTTCTGTCAATAAAGCGCTGGTGACCCAGGCCAGTTCGGCCATTCCAGTTGTGCCGCTCTACATCTCAATTCTCTACAAGGTGATGAAATCCAAGAACCTTCATGAGGGATGCATTCAGCAAATGTACCGCCTTTTCGCTGAGCACCTTACGCAGAAGCCAAAGTTGGACGCAAAGGGTCGGATTCGAATTGATGACTGGGAAATGCGTGAGGACGTTCAAGCTGAAGTGGCTCAAATTTGGAAAGAAATCACGACGGAAACCATTGATCAAATTTCGGATTTTGCTGGCTACCAAAAAGAGTTTTATCATCTCTTTGGATTTGACTTCCCGGAAATAAACTATCATCGGGAAACGGATCCGATTCGTCCGATTCCAAGTTTGTCTCTGCAAGATCAGTAGACGCCAACTCAGGGACATTCAGGAATTGAGGTCCGTTTCGTATAAGTAGCTGTAAATGAGAGTGATAGTTTAATAGACTCAGTTTCCGAAATGTTTGCTTGTGCGGGTGCTGTCAAATGATGTTAGCCTAAACCCGAGCTGCTGTTGTTTGCATCTTCAGAATAGAGGGGAAGAAGTTATGAGACCTCATAAGGAACAGGATTATTTTGCGTACATACTTTTGTTAAGCCTCGGAGTTATTTGGGGGGGGCAATTTTTGTTTAATACCAATGCCGTGCGCTATTTTCCACCAGCTACCGTCGCTGCTATTCGGGCGTTGATTGGAGCACTGACGCTTACCATAGCCGCTTGCTGGATTCCGGAGAAATCTTGCACGGATAGTCGACCTATTTCCCTAGCCTTATTATTTATAGCGTTGGCTTTTTTCGAGGCCGTTTTGCCGCTTTTTTTAATTGTCTGGGGACAACAGCATATAGATAGTAGTATCACATCTGTGATTGTGGCCAGCGTGCCTATGATCACGTTGCTATTGTCAATATTTTTAAGCAAAAATCGCCACTTTACTTTTGCTTCCGGGCTCAGCATTGCGCTTGGGTTCGTTGGAATCATTGTTTTGATGAAGCCAAGTGGCAGCAGTCTGAACTGGAACAACTGGATATATGAACTGGCGATCTTTGGTGGTGTATTCAGCTTTGCGATCGCCTTGCTCTTATTTGAAAAAATCCCGCATGGCACACCAATCCGCTCTGTCAGAAATATCCTTTGGATTGCCAGTCTGCCCTTAACTATTGCCGCAGCATTTTTAGATAAACCTTGGAAACTCCATTGGAATCTTGATGGGATGATCGCATTGCTCATCTTAGGAACCGCAGCATCGGGGCTCGCCTATGTTTTGTATGGGATGTTAATTCAACGAAGCGGCCCGATATTTGCATCCATTTCCAATTTTATCGTGCCTTTAGTGGGCGTTTTTCTGGGTATCATAGTGTGCGGAGATCACTTCGGGGCTAAAGAAGTTGCGGCATTAGTGCTAATTATCGCAGCATTAGCGGCTTATAACCTAAATTCTCTTTCCAAATCAAAATCATGAAAGATCGATTAAAATTCATCATACTTCCCGGCTGGGGCAATGACGGCAGTGGCAAAATGTGGCAGTATCAAAAGCAACATTTGCAAGAGCTGGATACGGAGTTCATCATAGTGACGGATAAAACTACGGTGACTGAAGCGGCCGAAGAGGTATTGAGCAAAGCTCCGGAACAATTCATAGTCTTAGGACATTCCATGGGGGGCCTGATTGCTCAGCATGTTGCCCTGATGGCGCCTCAACGCGTAAAGAACTTGATTTTGGTGGGAACATTTCCTGGGAATATTTCCCCGGCGCAACGGGCTATTTTTGAAGAAAGAATGTTACAACCTTCGTTGAAGGGTACTATTTCCACTCATCTGGAGGAACTCAACAAGGGAGCTGTCGCTCCCTCTCGGGCCAATGACCGAGTACTTTTGGAATCCCTGCGCGCCTGTCAAAATTTGACCGATGCGGAATTGGTCAACCAATCAAAAATTCTTTTGAGTGCGCAGGACATTTCTGAGAAGTTAGCGGCAATCTCCACACCAACATTGATTCTCTGGGGACGGCACGATCAGTTCTTTCCGATGGAGGTGCAGGCATTAATGCTCAAGCACTTGGCAAATGCCAAATTGGCGATTATCGAAGATTGCGGCCATATTCCCTCCTTGGAGCAACCGCAAGCTACCACGAGTCTGTTATCGCTGTGGTTACAAATGACGGTAACCAATTGAGCGGTCTCGCCATAGATCAGGCCGTAGGGATGAGATCTTCTACTTCCTTGCAATCCAATAATGTTCGATTTCTTCCAGAGTACGGTTTTTAGTCTCCGGAAGAATTACAAGAACGAAGAAAAAGCTGAGCAAGTTCAAGAGACTATAGATCCAGAAGGTCTTAGCGATTCCCAGCGTTTGATTGAGAAGGGGGAAGGTTTGCGTCACCAAAAAATTTGCCGCCCAAAGCGTCAGTATAGCGATTGACATTGCACGGCCACGAAGTTTGCTTGGAAAAATTTCAGAGTTTATCAGCCAAGTGATAGGCCCCATTGCAGCGGCATATGCTGCGATATAGACGAGGACGGTTAATAGTAGCAGGGGGCCGGTGAAATTGTTGCGAAGCAGAAAACCCGCGAAAAATAGGGCAATCGCCTGTATCAATGTCCCTATAAGAAGAGGCGTTTTTCGGCCGGCGCGATCGACACATGCGATTGCGATCAGGGTAAACAAAAAATTAATCAAGCCGATGGTTGCCGTCTGTAGGAAGGCCATATCGTGGGTGGCGCCCGCAGTTTTGAAAATTTCCGAGGAGTAATATAGGATGGCATTGACCCCACTGAGCTGCCCAAAAGCAGCCAAAACGACACCGATGAGGAGAGCGCGGCGATAGCCGGTGGTGAAAAGTTCGGACCACCGTCCTTCTTCCTCATTCAGGGCTTGTTCGATCTGTTGAATTTCCAATTTTGCTGCGGCGCTATCGACCATTTTGTCCAAAGCGATCTTCGTTTCTTTGCGCTTCCCCGCCTTCATGAGCCAACGTGGGCTTTCACTTGCCATGAGCATCAATCCGCCTAACAACCCGGC
>PSRL01000079.1 GCA_003176035.1 Verrucomicrobiota bacterium | reverse complement strand
TGGCCCATCTCCCACATAAATCATGTGCGGAAAGGGGATTGGGCGAAACTCATCGGGCATATGGTCATTGACATCCTGGGTCACCTCTAACATTCCCTTATTGATGCGAAACAGATATTGAGTTTTCAAAGTGTGGCTGATCACCCGCTTCGGAAATACGATGCGTCCCGAGGAATCTTCTCCAAACTCGCAACCAAAAATCGCTCGGACATGAGGTGCAAGACGACTTCCCTCCAGAATTACCTGAAGACCCGAAGAAATGATGTAATGTTCTACAGAAATGCCGTGTTTCAAATGTTCGGGCAACAAGAGGCCATTTCGAAATTCTTCAAACATTTCGGGCAAGCCCGGATAAAAGTTTAATTTGGAACCGAGGGCACGCAATTCCTTGTTAGTCGGCCGGTCGAGCTCAAGTGAATCGAGCAGCACTTTCATGTAAGCCAACTCATTGTCGAAGCTCTGATCTCTGACGAGATCATTACATTTTTTCCAAAATGCCTGCGGGTCAATCCCATAAGTTGGAAAAATAGCTTCGTCCTGCATATATGTGGGACTGAGCGTTTGGTCGTAATCATAAACAATTGCTATGGTAGTTTGAGGAACAGACATGGCGGCGGTTTTCTCGTGTGACATCGATCTTTACTAGAGCGTTTTTTTAATTAAATAATTACATATTGTTGCCAGGAATTTTTGGCCCCGGGCGCGAAGCAACAACCGCGCGATACCTTGGTGATACGGACCGGTTGGGGCGACAAAGCCGGGGGCACACAAAGGCCGGCAACCTCACGACAATCTCTTTCAATATGTAACTATTTATTTGATAAATTTTCTAGCTCAAAGGTTTTTTCAGAGAGGATACCTAAAAAAGGAGCTCCCCGTAGTGAGCTTGTGCAACGGCAAGACATTTTTCTAAAATGACCGCACCGGATTGAGCTTGAGTGATTTCTTGAGCCAACCTGCCACACACTCCCATGTTGAGACTTTGAACGGCTTTTTTAACGCGAGGAACTAAGGAAGCTCCGACACTGAGCTCGTCTACACCTAAACCCAATAGCAAAGGAGTCAGATGAATATCGCCTGCCATCTCGCCGCAAACGCCAACCCAAATTCCTTGGGATTGCGCTGCTTCGACCACCATGCGAATCAAGCGAATGACGCCTGGGTGGGTGGGTTCATAAAGGTGTGCGATCCGTTCATTTACCCGATCTATGGCGATGGTGTATTGGATGAGATCATTAGTGCCGATGCTGAAAAAATCCGCTTCCTGAGCAAGAATATGAGCAGTCAATGCGGCGCTGGGAATTTCCACCATAATACCAACTTCCAAATTTTCGCAAAAGGGAACGCCCGCTTGTTTGAGCTCTCCCTTAGCTTCCTCGAGTAAAATATTTGCACGTCGCAATTCATTGATTCCCGAAATCATCGGATACATCAGGCGGATGTTTCCCTCGATGGCAGCTCTTAAGATTGCGCGAAGCTGAGTTTTAAAAAAGTGAGGATGTTGAAGACAGAAACGGATGGCGCGGCATCCCAGAAAGGGATTGCGCTCACCTTCTCCCGAGCGGACATTGTCTATGAATTTATCGCCGCCGGCATCTAAACTTCGAATAATAACGCTATGAGGCTTGGCCCGTTGAGCGACCAATCGATAGTTTTCGTACTGTTCATCTTCAGTAGGCGCATTCGGTCGATTGAGAAAAAGATATTCGCTCCGGTAGAGTCCCACACCCTCTGCGCCATTTTTACGAACATCCTCAAGATCTTTGGGCAATTCGATATTAGCGGAAAGAATAATATGTCGGCCATCGCTTGTAGTGGAGATCGTATCTCGGATGAGCTCCAAACGTTCTTCGAGCGCCTCCTGTTGCTTTTTAATGGTTCTGTAGCGGGCGAGGGATTCTGGCGTGGGGTTGAGCGTGAGAAGCCCGGTATAACCATCTAATACAACGATATCGTCGTTTCGGATCTCTTGACAAATATTGGTCAAGCCAACGCACGATGGGATGTCCAACGAGCGTGCCATAATTGCAGTGTGTGAGGTTTTACTTCCAACCTCCGTTGCAAACCCGAGAACATATTTCTTATTTAAAAGAACAGTATCCGCTGGGGAAAGATTATGAGCAATGATGATATGGGGCTCATTGAGAGTATTGAGTCTATAGGGTTGCTTGCCTAGAAGATGACGAAGGACCCGTTTGCGGACATCTTCGATATCCACCACACGTTCCCGAAGATACGGATCGTCGATTGCTTGGAGAGTCTTACAGTATCGTTCGGTAACTTGGTCGAAAACATATTCGATATTTTTTCGCTCTCCTTCCAATTTTCGCAGCACTTCGTCAATAAGAGTGCGGTCTTCAACAACCAGAAGGTGCGCATCAAATATGCTGGCATCCTTCGACCCGATGGCGCTGGCAATCTTCTGTTGAATGTCGAGAAGCTCCGCTCGTGTTGCTATTAATGCCGCTTCAAACTTTGCAATCTCCTGCGGGAGATCGGATTCGGAAATTTTATGAACAGGAATTTGTTCGGCTTCTTGCCAGTAAACCAGGGCCTTTCCATGACAAATGCCCCCGGCCACGGCTATGCCTTGAAACGACCGCTCTTCGGCAGCTTTTTTCTGGATGACAGATCCCTGCATAACCTACTACCGCCTAACAGCAAATGACCTGAGACGTCAAACGGTCATTCTTCACCGAACCGACTTTCGATCAGTTCGTGAAGTTCGGAAAGGGCTTTTTCGGCGTCAGTTCCCTCCAGGATGAGTTTCAGAGTGGAACCTTTTCCTGCGGCTAACATCATCAGGCCCATGATCGACTTTCCGTTGACCCGTTCTCCGTCTTTTTCCACCCAAAGCTCCGCACGGTACTTGTTGGCAACTTTCACAAACATAGCAGCAGGCCGTGCATGCAGACCATTGCGATTTCGAATAACTAACTCCTTCTCGATACGCACAGAGGGCGTAGCTTCTGTTTTTCTCCGAGAAAGCAAGCCCATTATTATTTTGTTTTGCGCTGGCTCATTATTTGAAGGAGCCGTTGGTTAAATTCCATTGCACTGTTTTGACCCATACTTTTCAATTTCTGGTCAAGAGCCGCTACTTCAACGAGTCTTCCCAGGTCTCTCCCGGTTTTGACAGGCACCGTGACGTGCGGCACCTTAGTCCCTAGAATCTCATAAAAATCCGTATCAAGACCAATTCTATCCACGTCCTCAAGCTCCTGCCAATCTTTTAGTGTGACCACCAAATCAAGCTTTTTTTCAGGGCGCACACTGCCGATGCCAAAAACCGAAGCTACATTGATAATGCCAATGCCTCGTACTTCCATATGAAAACGCGAGACCTCCGATGCCATGCCCATCAAATCGCGACCTTCGACAAAGCGCACCCGCGTGATGTCGTCGCTCACTAAGCTGTAACCTCTTTCGATGAGACTCAACACACATTCGCTTTTACCGATTCCGCTAGCCCCGCGAATGAGGACTCCTATCCCTAGGACATCCACCATGCTTCCGTATTCGGTTGCAGTGGGAGCAAATTCGGACTCCAGGGTAATCGTAGCAACATTGATAAATTTCATCGTAATCATGTTAGTACGGAACAAAGGAGTCTCATTACGGGCCGCTTCATCCAGCAGGGGTGAGGGGACAGCAAGATTTCGAGCAACGATCAGGCAGGGGATGTTGTGGGAAAAAAGGGCATCAGCCCGCTTTGCAAGCACCTTTGCGCTAAGACTTTGTAAATAGCTTTGCTCCGCTGCTCCAATGACTTGGATGCGTTTTGCGGCAAAATAGCTGTAAAATCCAGTGAGAGCCAGGCCCGGCCTGTTGATGGTGGGCTCCATGATGCGACGATGCAGGCCCTTGGAAGCTCCTTCCAGACGGAGGCCTAATCGATCCGAATGCTGTGCGTAGAAGTGCCCCACCGTAATAAAATGAGGCTTGGTGTGCTGTGCCATAAGGCTGGTAAATTACCTGATACCCACGTCGTATCCGACAGGTGCCGGGCGAATAACGTTTCTTTTCCGCATAACATCACAGAGACTCTGTCATCTAAAGCCGTTCTACACAAACAAGGCTTTTTTGTATGTGGGTCACATGGTAAATGTTTCTCCCAAATAGAGCTTTCGGCTAATGGGATCATTGAGAAGGAAGTCCTTGTTGCCCTCGCTCTCGACGCGCCCTTCATAAATCAGGTAGGCGCGATCAACAATGTTGAGAGTTTCGCGGACATTATGATCAGTGATCAAAATAGCTAATCCGGCACTCCGCAGATCGGAAATAATCTGCTGAACGTCGTAGACCGCTATCGGGTCCACTCCGCTAAAGGGTTCATCCAACATCAAAAGTGAAGGATTGGTAACAAGGGAACGCGCAATGGTAAGTCGCCGTTTCTCGCCGCCACTGAGGGTTAGGGCATGATTTTTAGACAAATGCTCGATCCCAAATTGAGTCAGCAGCTGCTCGCAACGATTTTTTCGCTCTTTCTTGGTGAGCGCGGTCGTTTCCAAAATTGCGAGGATGTTTTCTTCTACGGTTAATTTCCGAAATATACTCTCCTCTTGTGGCAGATATCCCATCCCGTGCCTCGCCCGTTTGTACATGGGCATGGTTGTCACATCCTGGGTGGCAAAAAAGACCTGGCCGTTGTTTGGTCGCACCAAACCAACGATCATATAAAATGTGGTCGTCTTTCCCGCCCCGTTAGGCCCTAAAAGACCGACAATTTCCCCTTTGTGAACGTGGATATCCACGCCGTTTACAACCGCTCTGCCTCCGTAGATCTTTGATAACTTTTCCGTGCGAAGGAGGGCTGACTGCGGCGACTTCAAGTTCTTTTCCCCCGACACCTTGCCAATGGGTGCCTCCTCAGCCGGTTCGGTGGAAAGTTCGGAAGATGTTAGAGGAATTGTATTGTTCATCGGGAAGGAGAAGTCTGTTTTTCGGTATCGATGATAACGGTTTTGCTGTGCCCTACGGTAGTGCTCTGTCCATCTTTATTCAGAGTCATACGAGTGTTCTTGTCGACGGCAATGTGATTGTTAATTCCCTGTTGAAGTTGAGGCCAATCAGTGAGAACGACGTCGCCGGTGTACGGATTGTAGGCGGCTCGACCGGCTCGTCCCACAG
>PSRL01000188.1 GCA_003176035.1 Verrucomicrobiota bacterium | reverse complement strand
TAAAGGGTCACCGTTGCGATCAACAATCTGTCCTCTCGGTGCTGGAATGAGTAATTGATAGGTTCTTGCTTGTTTCTGAGTTTCCCATGAGGGTTTGGGACTCCCGCCGACTCCGGTATGATCTATGGTTGGAATTTCCGCGGAAACCGGCGATACTGAAATCAGAATGCTAATATAAGAGACCAGAATGGCCTTTTTCTTCATGAATAATTCTGAGGATACCGCTTCAGGGTGTCCTCTCCCCCAAATGATGAGAGCATTGATAAATTAAATTGGCCCGGCGGCTGCCGGATTGTTGCCAGGGATTATTTTGATCCCAGGCGCGGTTCTCCAATTGGTCCATATCCTGATACGGACCGATTGGAGTAACAATGGCCGTACTCAAAAGGCCGACAGCCTCAACCTGGTGGCAGTTTCCTGGCAACATGCGACAATTTAGTTGATAAATGCTCTGGCAGGTTGCGTAATATGGGGGGGTTTCAAGTAAAGTGGCGTGGGCATTTTTGTAGTGTGCGTTTGCGTGGCTGCCAATGTGGCTAATTTTTCTGCTGTTGGAGCTTGGAGGATCAAGTGCGGGAATTCGGGAAGTGGAGCAGCCGCATATATCGGTCCCTGCCAGGTCTCCAGACGGCGTCTGAATTCGGCGGCCGAGAACAGACGAAGATCTTCTAAATGCTCATTGATCACGGCACCAAAAAAAAAGGAATTTCCTCGTGCATCGCCAACGACCGCGTAACGCTGAGCAGGCGAGGGAACCGCAAGGAGAGACGGTATGCCAAGAACCGATGCTTTCCAAGCAAGCCTGAGACCTTCGGCAACGGCAATCGCCGCACGAATTCCATTGTAAGAGCCAGGGCCGGTGCCAATGGCAATGCAGTCAGCAGAACCAAACATTTTGATTGCTTGTTCCAGAATTTGCAAAAGAGCACCCGCTCGCCCCCGAGGCTGCGGAAAATTCTTGGAGAATAGAAACTGGCGGCCCTGCCAAATCGCTATGCTTCCCTGAGTTGTGGAAGTTTCCAGGCTTAAAATTTTCAAACTGTCGGCACGACGATACGTCGTCCTCCGCTGGGTAAAATTTCAAAGGTGATGGTTTTGGTATGCCGTGGCAGGACTCCTGGAAATTTTCCGCCCCATTCGATAGCCATCAGACCTTCTCCGAGGTAGTCGGAAAATCCCAGAGCGTAAACTTCTTCCTCCTTTTCCAATCGAAAAAAATCAAAATGAATCAGCAAAAGGCGACCGCCTTTGTATTCGTGTACCAGCGGAAATGAGGGACTGGTCACTTCGCCGGAGAAGCCCAGGCCCTGAGCGAGTCCTTTCACAAAATTTGTTTTTCCCGCGCCAAGCGGTCCATCCAGGCAAATGACATCTCCGATGGAAAAGTGGGATGCAAGGTCTCTTCCGAGGCTTTGGGTCTCCGCTTCGGTAGTCGGAAGAAACTGTAAATTTTGGCTTCTATTTGCCATGATGGAAATTTTTAGTTAACTCGTCGTAAAATCCAAATTCAACCTTGTTTCATCTGAAGACCATGCACTCGACTTTTCTATGGACACGATTCCAAAAATACTTCCTGCGTTATAACGACTTAGGTTTTTCTATCGATATCAGTCGAATGGGCTTTCCGGACAACTTCTTCGACGAAATGAGCGGTGCCGTGAGCAAGGCGCTTGACGACATGGAGAAGCTTGAAAAAGGCGCTATTGCTAATCCCGATGAAAATCGCATGGTTGGTCACTACTGGTTGAGAGATGCGGCGATTGCTCCCACAAAAGAACTCAGAAAGGAAATAATAGATATCAAAGAAACGATTTTAAAGTTTTCTTCTGAAATTCATTCTGGAGTCCTACGAGGTTCTACAGGAAAGAGATTTACCGATGTTTTATCCATCGGAATCGGAGGATCTGCGCTGGGCCCACAGTTGGTGTCGGATGCGCTGCGGAGCCCCCAGGATGCACTCACACTTCATTTCCTCGATAATACGGACCCCGACGGATTTGCGCAGACCTTGGAGGCTGTTTCCGACAGGCTGGATTCCACCTTGGTGATAGTGATCTCCAAATCCGGAGGTACCAAAGAGCCCCGAAATGGAATGCTGGTCACTCAAGCGGCTTTTAAACGGGCCGGCGTCCCCTTCGCCAAGCATTTTGTCGCTGTAACGGAAGCAGGCAGCCAATTAGACCAAATTGCGAAAACAGAGGAATGGCTCAGATGTTTCCCCATGTACGATTGGGTGGGGGGCCGTACTTCCGTCATGAGCGCTGTCGGACTACTGCCAATGTCTCTACAAGGAATTGATGTAGAGTCATTTTTACAGGGGGCGTGCGCGATGGACCTTAAGACTCGAAATCGCGAGGTGGCAAAAAATGCAAGTCTGCTTCTTGCGTTGATGTGGTATTACGCCGGGGATGGAAAGGGCAAAAAAGACATGATCCTTTTGCCCTACAAGGACCGTCTTCTGTTGTTCAGTCGTTATCTTCAACAATTAGTCATGGAATCGCTAGGCAAGGAATTGGATTTGGAGGGGAAGGTAGTACATCAAGGGATTGCGGTCTACGGGAATAAGGGTTCCACGGATCAGCATGCGTATGTGCAGCAGCTGCGAGACGGTGTGAATAATTTTTTTGTTACCTTTATTGAAGTTCGTCGAGCGGCATTGCGTCCGGAGATAGAGGTAGAGCCTGGAATCACTAGTGGCGATTATTTACAAGGGTTCCTCCGTGGCACGCGAAACGCGCTTCACGAAAAGGGTCGGGACTCAATTACCATCAGCATTTCACAGTTTGATGCATTCGCTCTGGGCGCCTTAATTGCCCTCTATGAGAGAGCGGTTGGCTTCTACGGGAGCCTCGTACACATCAATGCCTATCACCAACCGGGAGTCGAAGCTGGAAAAAAAGCGGCGGCGCGAATTTTAAAATTACAAGAAAAGGCATTTACTTTTTTAAAGTCCCAAGTAGGTTCTCAATTTAACGCTGAGAAACTTGCACAACACATTGATGCGGAACCAGAAGAAACATTTCATATTCTTCAGCACCTCGCTATCAATCGAGGCAATGCGATTCGCCACGATGTGAAGTCAAATATATCAGAAGATACGTTTTACTGGAAAACTTAATCACAATCCCCTCAATGAAAAATCTGAGAACCCTCTCCGTCGTTTGTATCATCAGTCTCGGCCTCCTTGGATGCGAGAAACCCGAAACAATGGTTGATAATTTGCGCAAGGACATTGCCGAATTTCGTGCCGCACCGGATGACCAAAAGTCCGCCACTATCGAAAAGAATCTCTCTAAGCTAGATTCCGAAATCTCGAAACTGCGGACCCAGGGAAATACCGAGAAGGCAAATTTCCTTCAGGAGCAAAGAGACACGTTAGCCTCTGATTTTGGTGCGGCAAAGGTATATCGCACTTTGCAAGACGCTAAGTCCACGCTAAAGGGCACCCCGGAAGCTACTCCAGGAAGCGAAGGATCACCAACTCCAGGAGCATCGCCGGAAGCCACTGAGACCTCCACACCTGAAGCAACGCCTGACATGACCACCCCGCAACCAACCCCGAGTCCTGAAGCCACGACACCTGAAGCCACTCCCGACGTTTCAACTCCTCAATCCAGTACTGAAGCTTCGCCAATGGAATCCGCCACTCCTGAAGCCTCGGCCACATATGAAAGCTCCCCCGAACCTAGCCCTCAACAATAGCCTGACGGTCAACTGATTCCCAGCTTAGTGGAGATCGGCGCATAGGGCTGTTTAACGATGCCAGCGGACGCTGTCCGTTCTTGTGGAAGCTTGTGAATTGAAAGAAGTAATTTTCATCAGCAGCTCTTGAAAGAAACCCGCGGTATTTCGCTATAATAGCCCTATCAACTTTTTATCCGCCCCCCGCAGTCTGCTGCTTCCATTTGGAATAAGGCCGTATGGTAAGTTGGGAATTCCGGTATCGAGCATCATGGCTCACTTCCTTCCCGAACCATTCCGGTGGCTCCAAGACGGTGTCTACGCTCGGTAACTCGACCTCCGCGACAACAAGGCCCAGGTTTTCTCCGCAAAATTCATCCACCTCGATAGTGAATTCCCGCCAGGGAATGCGGAAACGCTTTTTTTCTATCAGAGGGTGCATACAGACGCGCTCGAGTAATTCATGCGCGTGCTCGAAGGGAATACTGTATTCAAATTCCTGCCGTGAAATTCCAATTCTCCCGGTTTTGATCGTGAGAAAGCCCTCTTTTCCATAGGTTCGGATACGAACGGCCCTTTGGGGATTTCGGCAGACGTATCCCTGGCGTATGGCTTGCCCATCGCTACGGACCAAATTTCGCCACGCTTCTCCAATCACCAGAAACTTTCTCTCGATTTCAATAGGCACAGACTTCATCTATTTTTTAGAAGCTGGCGATTTCAAATGAAAGCTTCTTTTAAACTGCAGCCAACATCTCTCAACCTCTCCCAAAACCTAGGAAGACCGGCGTTGCCAGAAATATTGGAGCCAGACGAGGCCGACAAAATAAGGCAATGCCGCCGAGGGTGTTCACTGATTTTAGGAACACGACCTGGCTCCAAAAGACCCAGGTCAATATATTTTCCTTCAGAGCATGGCGAACTGGCACCGCTGAATTCACTCCTCATTCAAGATGCTCTAGACAGGGCGGCCTAAATCGTTTAACAGGGGAGTTTGTCCAGTTCATGGAACTCCAGCCGGTAAGTGTTCGCGCCAAATTTTTTTTTGAGTCCGACAATACCAAATTCTTTGTTAAGGGAGTCACTTACGGCCCATTTGCACCTGATACAGAGGGTCATTATTTTGGCACGCCAGACAAATTTGCCAAGGATCTTGTTTCGTTTCAAGATGTTGGCGTCAACCTCCTTCGTGTCTATTACACGCCTCCAAAATGGTTTTTGGATTTTTGTGCGGGTTTCGGCATTAGGGTACTGGTAACGATTCCCTGGGCGGAACACATTGCCTTTCTTAAAAATAAGAAGATTACGCGCCAGGTGGAACAGACCATTCTTGAGAGTGTTCGCCAAAACGCAGGGCATCCGGCAATTTTCGGTTACTTGGTTGGCAACGAAATCCCTAGCACTATGGTCCGCTGGCTAGGGGCGCGTGCCGTCACCGAGTTTATTGAGCATTTGATCAATATTGCGCGCCCGGTGGACCCACACGTCCTGTATTCTTATGCAAATTATCCTCCGACCGAATATCTCCTTCCTCAAAATGTGGATTTTTTCACATTCAATGTCTACCTACACCGACAAGCTGATTTTTCGCATTATCTCGCTCGACTTCAAAATTTGGCGGACGATCGCCCTCTCCTTCTTGGAGAATTTGGCATGGATACCATCCGACATGCTCAGGAGGAGCAGGCTGAAATGCTCCATTGGCATATAGAGAGCGTCGTCCGGGCGGGGCTGGCTGGCACTATTCTTTATTCGTGGACGGATGAGTGGTTTCGAGGCGGAATGGAAATTACGGACTGGGCATTTGGTTTGGTCACGCGAAACCGACAACCGAAGCTTGCCTATGAGACAGTGCGCAACTTGTTTTCCGGAAAGGAGTCCTGTACGCGTCGTGTCCGCCTTCCGGATTATCCGAAAGTTTCTGTCATCGTATGCTCTTACAATGGTGGAAAAACACTCAATCGCTGCCTGGAATCCCTTCACTCACTGGATTATCCGGATTACGAGGTCATTCTCGTAGATGATGGATCTACTGATGACACACCGGCAATTGCCGAGCGTCACCCTTGGGTTCGTAACATTCGCCAAACCAATCACGGACTCAGCGTTGCTCGCAATGTTGGTGCGGCAGCAGCCACGGGTCTGATCATCGCTTACACAGATTCGGACTGCATGGCAGATCCCGATTGGTTGTATTATTTGGTGGGGACGCTCCTCAGCGGCGACTATGCCGGAGTCGGCGGACCCAACATTTCTCCCCCTGCGGAAAGTTGGGTTCAAGCTTGTGTCGCAGCAGCCCCCGGCGGCCCAAGCCACGTCCTTTTGACGGATGTTGAAGCAGAACATATCCCTGGTTGCAATATGGCCTTTTACAAATGGGCCTTCGATAGCATTGGCGGGTTTGACGCCGAATATCGCAAAGCTGGTGACGATGTGGATTTTTGTTGGAGACTTCAGCAAAATGGTCAGGTCATCGCTTTCAGCCCTTCAGCTATCGTCTGGCACTACCGACGTTTTACCCTGACGGCATTTCGAAAACAACAAGAAGGTTATGGTGAAGCGGAATCGCTCCTGCGTTTCAAGCATTTGATCTTCTTTGGGCCGACAGGGACCACTAAATGGCGAGGCCAGATTTATGGCGCACCACGCTTTACATGGCTAATCAATCGTCCCATTATTTATCATGGAGTTTTTGGGGAGGGTCTTTTTCAATGCATTTATCCCACGCCGCAGTCCGAGATTGCAGCCTACTTGAGTAGCATTGAATGGGCGGCTCTCACGGTATTCATCTTTCTTTTATCGGTCCCCATTCCCACTCTTCGCATCATCCCCTATTTGATGTTCGGCGGCACCTTTTTAGTTGCGCTTTCTTATATGATCCACGCCAAGCTCGAACCTCGCTTTGATACTATCCGCGCTCGACTGTTGGTCGCCTTCTTAGCCCTGGTCCAGCCTTGGGTTCGTGGCTATTGGAGATATTATACCTGGCTCAAATTTAAGCGTACCCCACCCTCCGTCATTGCCACCCAAGAAAAAAACTTTTCGCCTTCGCGCCTGCGAAATACCACACACCTCCTCTTTTGGAGTGAAGAAGGGAAAGGGCGTGAGGTACTTCTCCCGGAGGTTATTGCCAGCTTCGAAAAAGAAGGGTGGAGTTATTCAACTGATACGGGTTGGAAAGAATGGGACATTAAGGTCTATGGTAGTATTTGGTGGGATGTATCGCTCCGAAGCGTCACCGAGTATCACGGAGGGCCAAGGTGCCTCACCCGCGTGAGATTGAAAAATAATCGGGTCGCCACAAACTTCTTAGCAAACACAATCCTTCTGGCACTCATCGGCTACCGGAGTCTTGCCGATGGCGATTTCTGGTTGCTTGCTCCGTATATCCTCTTTGTTGCTTATTT
>PSRL01000122.1 GCA_003176035.1 Verrucomicrobiota bacterium | reverse complement strand
GGTCTCTCGAATCATATAAATGGGTTTATTTTGCGATTCGTAAAAGGTGCGGGTGATCATTTCGGCAAGGAGTCCCATGAGAAAGCACATGATGCCTGTCATGAAAGTGAACACTGTCATCAAGGGCAACGGCGTTTTAATAAAGAAAACGTCGAAAAATAGCCGGAGGCTAATCGCCCAGATAGCAAATGAAAAACTGAGTAAAAGACTCAAAAATCCGCAAAATCCAAATAAATACATCGGCTTGAGGGCATATCCATCCAAGAATTTTACAACCAGCAGATCAAAAAGTACTTTCAGAACCCGTTCAAGGCCATATTTGGACTTCCCGCTTTTCCGTTTGAAGTGATTGACCGGGATTTCCGTGATATGCGCTCCATGCCAGTGCGTATAAATTGGCAAAAACCGATGCATTTCGCCATACAGCCGGACGCCCTTGATGACCTCGCTCCGATAGGCCTTTAATGAACAGCCAAAGTCATGGAGCCGCACACCGGAAACAAATGAAATGAGTAAGTTTGCAAAGATACTCGGCAGATTACGCTGGATGGTGTTATCCTGTCGATCCTTACGCCAACCGGAGCAGACGTCATAGCCCTCTTCAAGTTTGGCCAGCATCCGAGGAATATCTTCGGGATCATTTTGGTAGTCCCCATCCATGGGGAGGATTACAGAACCCACCGCATAGTCGAAGCCCGCCATCATAGCCGCTGTTTGTCCAAAATTACGCCGAAAATGGATGATGCGGACCTGCGCGTTTTCCGCCGCCAAGGCATTGAGCTCTTCAAAGCTGCCATCTGAGCTTCCGTCATTTATAAAAATGACCTCCCAAGTGATTTTGTTGCGTGTGACTACTTCCCGAATTTTTTCGAAAAGCGGACGGATCGTCTTTTGCTCATTATAGATAGGTATGATGATCGAAATCATTACGACTGGAATCAGTATGGCCAAACCCTTACAAAATGTCGCCTTTTTGCTGTCTCTTTTCTTCAGAGCCGGCGGCTACCGGACAAAAAGAATTCCGCATCCCGGATATGGCCCTCTTTGTATCCGGCAGCCGCCGGAGAAAAGAGTGTGCAATGTCAGTTAATACATTCTAATATACGAAAGCAACTTGGAATCCAAGCACCAAGGCGTTTGGGATATTCCTGGCTCCGCCAGGTTGAATAAACCATTGAAGGTCCGGCTGAAATTGGATCTGCCTGGTTATCTGAAAGATATAGCTCACTTCGAAAGTGAGCTCCAGAGTTCTGGACCCCTCACCGGCCGCAATAAAACTGCGGGAATAATCCCGGCTATATCCTCCAAGATAAAAATTTAGTAGGAGTTGATCGTGCTCTCTATAGGGAAACAGTCCAGCCCAGGCCACACCACCGTATGCCATGAGAGGCATCAACGCAATCTGCTGTTGTGGGGAATAAGTAATTCCGCCCCAGATGGTAACATTAAGATTTTGATACTCCCGACTCCGCCAAACCATTTGCTGACCTTGGAAATAGAAGCCGTAGACGTTTCGAAAAGGATCTGATTGAAGCAAGGGAAGCATCGGATAGTTTTGATAATAACCCCCCAGTTGATAAAGGCCAAGCAACCCTTCAAAGGGCTCCGCCCCACGGGGCTCCGGACAGCTTCTTTGAACGGCACCCTGTTCCGCAAAAAATGCCGGGCTCCAACCCGCCTCAGACACCAGGATGATCCCATCCCCTCGCCGAAAGGAAAAATCCACTCCGTTAAACCAGTGCTTGTTCATCCTTTGTGTGGTGACCTGAAAAATGCCCGTTTGAAATGAGATTTCTTTCGTTGGCTTCACTTTCACATTCGCCATCCAGTTAGACTTTCCCGTCGCATGAAAACCCGAAGCATTATAAAGCAGCGAAATCGGATTCCCATTTACCGCCCCACTCACCGGAAGGCCCATAACCGGAAGCCTCGCATAGAAGGCACCCGTACTCGCCCGACCCACCTTTAATTCCAAAACGTCTTCAAACAAATGCTGAGTAAAATAAAGCAGAAATAGCGCCGAACCCCGAACGGTGACAACCTGGGCTGGCGTAAATAGAGTGCCCACATCTCCTTGAAGATCATCTCCCCCGCTGTCAATTGCTGAGAGTGTAAACTCCCCTCCCGGCCAGTGCATGAGACGTGCTAAATCTAATCTCACTCCGTAGACCAACAATTGAAACCAATCCGCGGCCTGCGATATCCCCCCCACCGGATTGGACAAAAAATCTCCCCAATACTTTACAAACGGCTTCACTCCATGGTCATCCAAGGTAAACATCAGCCGATTGAGCCCGGTCTCTTGGGGCAAAAAAGGAATGTCCAAATAACATTCCGGTGGAGGAGCCACAGTGCTACGTGGGTATGGGATCGCAAAAGCAGAAGTGATGCTTGTGAAAAACAAGCTCACCACTGCTGCAAAAGCGCGTCTTCTCAGTAAGGGGAGGATCAAATACCTTCGCAAGACATGTTGGTTCGTGATGTCGTCACACAACAAGACACCTTTGTGGAGAGCGTGCTTCTCGCTCCTAGGGTCTAAAGCGACAACCCATTAATTAACAGACACCTGCAGAAGTTGAACAGCCTTTAATTCAAAAGTTTTTGCCCGGCCTTTTTGCCCCAGGTCCGGCGGCTGCCGGACCTGGCCACAACATGCACTATTTAATAAAAAATGCCTTAATATGAGAACGACACCTGGAATCCGAGAACCAGAGCATTGGGGATAGTGTTAGTTCCACCTGGTTGGATAATCCATTGGAGATCCGGCTGAAATTGAATTTGTCGGGTGAGTTGGATAATATAGCCGGCCTCTAACACTGTTTCGATATTGCGGGCGCCCTGTCCTAGGTTAGTGAAGGTGCGGGAGTAATCCGAACCATAACCGCCAATGAAAAAGTCGAGGAGCAGCTGGTCTTTATCCCGGTATGGGATGAGGCCGCTCCAATCCACTCCTCCAAAGATCATCAGAGGCATTCTGGCAATCTGCTGCTGTGGTGAATAGGTGGCACCGCCCCAGATGGTAAAGTTATGATCGGGATTGGCATGGCTTCTCCACACCATTTGCTGAGCTTCAGCATAAAAGCCATATTCGTCTTCCAGGGAATCATTGCCAAGGAAGGTGGGCATTGGATAATGCTGCCAGTAGCCACCCACCATGTAGACGCCCGGCAGTCCGGCAAAGGCTTCACTTTGGACAACTTGCTTGCTATCGGGAGCCGTGGCTTCTTTTTTACCAAAAGTAGGAGTCCACCCTGCCTCGGTCAGCAGTATGACTCCATCTCCATTACGGAAGGAGAAATCCACGCCATTAAACCAATGTTTATTCATTCTTAGGGTGGTCACCTGGAAAATTCCTGATTGCAGATAGGTGTCCTTTATGGGCTCCACCCTAACATTAGCCATCCAGTTTGCTCTGCCCGTCATGCGGAAACCGGAAGCGTTATAAAATAGGGAAATCGGATTCCCATTTGCCGCTCCGCTCACGGTGAGCCCTGACATTGGCAGCCTGGCATAGAACGATCCGGCACTCGCACGCCCCACGGTCAGCCGGAGCTTATCGTCAAAGAGATGCTGCGTAAAATACAGTTTGAAGAGAGCGGAACCGCGCAGGGTCACCGCCTGGGAAGGCGTAAATAGAGTTCCTATTTTGTCTTCGTCATCGTCTCCACCCGTATCAATGGCAGTTAAAGTAAACTCTCCGCCCTTCCATCCCACGAGTTTTTCCAAGTCTAAATTCACCCCGTAGACGAGAAGTTGAAACCAGTCCGCCGATTGGTGAAGTCCGCCTACCGGATTTGCCAAGAAATCTCCATAGTAAACGAGGATCGGCTTTACTCCATGGTCATCCAAAGAACCGAGCAGTTTGTTTAGCCCATTTTCTTCGGGGAGAAAGGGGATATCCAAATCGGAGGCCCGCGGAGACGGGGCCTGAGCCGTCGCAGTCTGAGGAGCTGCCGCAAAGCTCGGTGAGATACTCGTCAAAAGCAGGGAGAAAATGCTGATCGCCCCGCACAAAGCCTGTTGAGTGGCGGAGCTGCGTTTAGGGTGAGAATATTGGTGGGTAGTTTTCGGGTGCATTTTGATTCCAGGTGAGCGGAGTTACGGAGATTGAACTGGCTTTACTAGTGGACCGCGCTTGAGGTTTGTTTGGGAGGGATCATGAACTCGTTAAGTAATCGTGAGCGTTATTTCTGTTTAAAATGAAAATGTAAATAATTAATTCTACTGGTTGCGTAAAAAATTTGATTGATCTTTTTTGTTGATGAAATGCTTTTCAGCTTTGACGACAAAGCAGAAAGCGTGCCAACATTTCCAAAGTGGTTTTTTCTTTTTGCTTAAAAGCGGCCAGTGCTTTTAAAGCCGCGCGGGTGAGGCGCGCGGCTTCGTGTTTGGAAGCTTCAAAGCCGATGACAGCGGGATAGGTGAGTTTTTGTGCATCAAGGTCTTTGCCGGCGCTTTTTCCCAGCTGTTCACGGGTTTGGGTGATGTCGAGGATGTCGTCGACGATTTGGAAAGCCAGGCCGAGGTTTTCCCCGAAGGTGGTGAGCGCTTTTAGTTTTGCGGGCGAGGCGTTGGCGACCATGGCGCCCGATCTGAGAGATGCCGTAATGAGGGCGGCTGTTTTGCCCCGGTGAATGAAGCGCAGCTCTGAGCGGCTCAATTTTTGCCCTTCACCTTCCAAGTCCGCAACCTGTCCGGCAATGAGCTTGTGGCTCCCCGCCGCATGGGCAAGTTCAAAGAGGAGGGCCGAAAGCGGGTAGCGGCGAGTGGGGCGAACTTGCGCAAGGATTTCAAAAGCGAGTGTGAGGAGAGCGTCTCCCGCCAGGACAGCAATACCTTCGCCAAATGCCTTATGTGCCGTGGGTCGCCCTCGACGAAAATCGTCATCATCCATACAGGGAAGATCGTCGTGGATGAGGGAATAGGTGTGAATACACTCAAGAGCCGCAGCGGTCGGTAAGGCTTCGGATTCCTTTCCTCCGCACGCTTCACAGGCGGCGAGACACAGGAGGGGCCGAATTCGTTTGCCGCCTGCAAAAAGGCTGTACCGCATGGCTCGATGCAGTGTGGGAGGTTTTGTGGAAGCTTTTGGTAAAAGCGCTTCCAACGTCTTATTGATGACACGGATTTTTTGCGTCAGGTAGGCGGTTATTTTTGAATCCATTGTAGGGCTGCACCTTTTTTCTTTTTGAGTTCGGGGGGTGTTTGAGTTCGAGATATACTGAGTGCAAAACCGCTTTAAAATATCAAGATGGACAAGTTGAAAGTTGGCATTCTGGGGTCCGGGCGCGGATCTAATTTCGAGGCAATCGCGCAATCCATAGATGAAGGAGCGCTCAACGCGGATATCCGGGTGGTAATTTCCGATGTTGAAAATTCAGGAATTCTACAGTTGGCCCACAAATGGGAAATTCGCGCCGAATTTGTCAATCCGGGCCAATTCCGAACAAAAATGTCTGTCGAAGCGGAAGCTCGCGTTATTGAGATTTTGAAGGAAGAAGGGGTGGATCTTGTGGTGCTAGCCGGTTTCATGCGGATTGTCGGAGCACAATTGTTAAGAGCTTTTCCGGACCGCATTCTCAACATTCATCCGTCTCTTTTACCAAAATTCCCGGGCCTGGAGGCATGGCGGCAAGCTTTGGAAGCCGGAGAAACCGTCACCGGCTGCACGGTGCATTATGTGGATGCCATTGTGGATGGCGGCCGGATCATAGCTCAGGAAAAGGTGCCTATTTTGCCGGGAGATACTCCCGAATCCCTGCATCAACGCATTCAAAAAGCCGAACACATCCTGTATCCCAAGGCAATTTCTTATTTCCGCAGCGAAAATTTATGAGCCATTTTCGAATGTTTGATCTCAATCCGGAGCAGGCAACCGCTGCAACTCACGGGAAAGGTCCGCTCTTGATTCTTGCCGGCGCGGGCACCGGTAAAACCCGTGTCATCACAGCTCGTATTGCTTGGCTCATTGCTCAAGGCCATGCCGCAAGTCAAATCCTGGCGGTCACGTTTACGAATAAGGCCGCCAAGGAAATGAAAGGCCGCTTTTTGGGTTTGATAGAAGCCGCAGAAGCCAGAGAAGTGACCATTTCCACGTTTCACTCTCTCTGCGTTCGAATTCTCCGCCAATCAGC
>PSRL01000181.1 GCA_003176035.1 Verrucomicrobiota bacterium | reverse complement strand
GCAGGCTCGATTTGCAAACATTAAGGCGCCTGAGAATCAGTACTTAACTGCGGATTTTGTCAGTCCGGCAAGTGCCGTCCGCAATCCGCATTTTTGGCCATTCATTATCGAAAGAAATGAGCATACCCTTGACTCCTTTTTCTTCCAGGTCCGGCAGTCCGGCCAGCCACCGGATGGAGTTCTTCTTCGTGTGCCTGCTGGGAATGCCCTCAAGTCCAGGTTCATTCCAGTGTTCTTTTGCTATATTTGCATATTTGAAATATTTTGCGGCTTCGCTATTTTAGGTGTTCTTAAATATTGCGATGCTTCCGGAAATTGAAAAACTCCTCGTTCTTCAGGACTCTGACCAGAGAATTCGAACTCTTCAATTAGAACTTTTGGCCATTCCCCAGCAACGAGCTGCGAAAGAAAAAACCTTTTCTGAGCTGAGCCAGCAGCTTAGCCAGATCAAATTTCGCTTGCGCGAGATTGAATTGGAAAAGAAGCGGCTGGAACTGGACGCCGAAGCCAAACGCGAATCCATTGCTCGTTATAAACAGCAGCAGCTCCAAACTCGGAAAAATGAAGAATACTCTGCGTTAAACCACGAAATTTCTATTGCTGAAGAAAAAATTCGCAGCATCGAGGATCGGGAACTTGAACTCATGGAGACAATTGAGAAACTCCGCCCCCTCGTCGAACAAGCTGAGAAGGCTCACGTTGAAGGACGCATCAAACTGGAAACGCAGTTATCGGGTCTGGAAACCCGCAAAAATTCACTGGAAGCACGAATCCGCGAACTCCAGGCAGGTCGGGCTCGACTGACAGAGGGTGTCGAAGAGGATTTGCTGGACCGATATACTCGTCTTTTTAAAAGCAAAGCCGGACAAGCGGTTGTTCCTGTGGAACATGAAGTGTGCTCCGGCTGCCATATGAAGGTCACGACGCAAACGGTAATTTTAGTCAAATCCGAAAAGTCGATCACTCACTGTCCTCAATGCGGCCGTGTCCTTTATTTATGCCCCTAGTCCCATCCCAGGATGTCAGAGACAGCATAAAACCGCATTCGGTTATCTCGCCCGATGCATGACGAAATATACCAAGCCCCAATCTTTCTGTTGATGGTAATCGGTTTTTAAATGAGGCGAGGTCGAGGAAACACAGGGTGGCCTGGCATCCGCCCAATGATCGTGACGGCACACAGAAAGCCAGCAAGCACGCCCGAGTAACAAGCCGTCATCGGAAAATAAAACTTGGCTTGGAACCTCGACAAGAATCCTCCATTTTCCGTCTTTCACCTGCGTACGCACTGCAAAGACCGGCTTGCAAACGACGAAATGGCTCAGCTCTGCCATGTTACCGTGTCGAAGGTTTGTGATCACATCTGTATCGGGATAGCCAAGCTGAAGGGTTTCACCATCAGGCGTTGCCTGTAGTTGATAACATTCGGATGCGCTAAATGATTGAAGGAATACCTCGACGGCATCTCCTCTTTCCCACAGCTGTTGATCCTCTCTTGGAATACCAGTTACTATACTCCGATCTTCCATGGTCGCCAAAACATAGATTTTATCATGTCTCCAGCCGATTCGAACCGAAGCGGATTCGAAAGAGATCTCTCCGCTATTTTCTTTCCACTGTTGAAGCGGGATCTCCGTATGATCTCCAAACGCATATTCCACCTGATCCCAGTCCTCCGATTCCCAATCTCCGGGCAGCTCTTCTCCTCGTATCATCATCCTCGGAACGCCAGGTTTGCACGGCTGCGATGAATTCCGTACCGAATTTCGGATGAACCCTCGTATTTCTTCTAGTTGATGCTTCATTCCCTTTCTCATGTCTGAATATCTTCCTCAAAATTCGCCAGAGCTCCGCATTTACTTTTGAGCGAAATATGCGCCCTATAAAATCAGTTGCTGACAATTTTGCTGGAAATGAATCGTTTTTCTTAGAATGAGCGGTCGCTTTTAAAATTACTAATTACGGATACACACCGGGTCGCATGACTTGAAGCGAACTCTTATTAAAAACATTTGTTAAGGATTCTCTCATTTTGGGGAACCTGGGAGACGCTTTCCATGTTCAGATTGATATCCGAGTTACTACCTAGTTTCCGAAAAAATACTTTCGGTAAGGAACCCATTTTTCTTTTCAAAAAGAGGGACAATAACAGGAAATGTCGGGAACCACTTATGAGGAAGCCTCAGTCCTCATCCTAACGTATGAATTGTCCGTTTCTATTAAAAGTATAATAATTCTCCGCTTTTTTGGGTACGGTAAAATTTCTGTTTCTTTATTCCCGTGCCACAATTGGCGCTACGCCTTTAGTGTTTTTCACTAATTGATGGATTCTCCAGAGGATGAAGCCGCCACCATCTTTTCTGGGTCCTATGGATCTTTCCAGACGGAGCTGTAGGGCAATTTCAGAAGCAGGCCACTTTCTTTCAGAAAGGCGTTCCAGGGAAATCCCGGGATAAACAGGAATACCGCGCGGATTGATGGCTGGGTTCCGCCACCAGTTCAGTAAAGTACTAAAGCTTTGATCACCTCCATTTTTCCAGTAAAGTTGAGGGGCAATATAGTCCACCCACCCCTGGCGCATCCAATAAACAGGATCTGAATACAACTGGTTGAGTTGATCAATACCAGCCAGCACGGTTGATGGGTGCCCTTTTGTGTAAATTCCAAATGGACTGATTCCAAATTTCATTCGCGGGCGGTATCGGTGAATGAGCGTGCTGATTTGATAGACCAGAATATTGACATTTCTGCGGCGCCAATCGGCAAGGCCAAGTTGGCCTCCGGCCGCACGGTAAGCGGAGTAGCCAATGGCGTCCGGAAAGGATCGCCCTCCCCCTTGATCCGGATAGGGGTAAAAATAATCGTCCAAGTGAATACCGGCCAGGTCATAGCGAGAAATAAGGTCTTTGACGACCATGAGCACATGGCGTTGGACCGCCGGACTGGAGGGGTCCATCCAGAGCGATCGTCCAATTCTTCTAACGTACAACGCCATCGAACGGCTGATATGCCGTTTGTCGCAAATGTCCCGCGCATTTGTTGCAGCTCGATAGGGATTGATCCAGGCATGCACAGCAATTCCGCGTCGCTTTCCTTCCTCAATAAAAGTCTGGAGAGGATCAAACCCGGGAGATTTTCCCTGTTGGCCTGTGAGAAAACGGCTCCAAGGCTCCAGAGTGGAGGGATATAATGCATCCCCCTCCGGCCGCACCTGTACAAAAAGGTTGTTTAAGCGACACTGCGCCGCGACTGTCATGAGGTGCCGAATCTCTTGACGTTGTTCATCGGAAGTCAGATTTTTACGTGAGGGAAAATCCAGGTTGTAAACTGAGGAGACCCAAGCGCCTCGCATCTCGGAAGCTGCTTGCACCATCGTGAGAGAAACTATTCCAAACCCAAATACCAGCCCAAGCCTGAAAAAAGGTCGAACGACCTGACACGAAACGAGCCTGCTCGCATAGGTCTCCATGAGGATGCAACTCATTGCACGAACCTTCCGAAGAAACCAAATAAAAGCCACAATTAAGAAGAATTTATAACCCTTTGGATGGAAAAGTCAAAATCTTCGCCGTCCAATTGATTTAAGGGAGTTTTTTTTGGCCAGATGGGACCAAGTCGTATAAAAACTTAGGCTTTGTATGAAATATCGAGAACTCCCTGGCACCGGGCTCCAAGTGAGCGAAGTGGGTTTTGGCATGTGGACAGTTTCCACCGGTTGGTGGGGCAATTACTCCGATGCGGAGGCTGTCAGACTCATGCGGGAGGCCTTTGATGGAGGCATTACCCTTTTCGATGCCGCCGACACCTACGGGAATGGACGCAGCGAAGATCTTCTTCGCCAAGCCTTCCAGGGCGATCGCGACAAAATAGTGATCGCAACTAAGGTGGGATATGACTTTCGTCAACATGGCAATGAACGTCGTGGGCAACGTGAAATCCCTCAGGATTTTAGGCCTCAGGCGGTCCGAGACGCCACGGATGCGGCCTTATCACGGCTTGGGACCGATGTCGTTGATGTCCTTCAGTTACACAACATCCGGATGGATCAAGTGGAGGATGATAACCTTTGGGAGGTTTTGGAAGACCTTCGTTCTTGCGGGAAAATTCGGTGCTATGGGGTCGCGCTTGGTCCTGCAATCGGATGGCTGGCGGAAGGTGTTTTAGCAATTCGACGGCGAAAGCCTGCGGTTCTCCAGCACATCTACAATATGCTGGAACAGTATCCAGGCGCTGTGCTTCAGCAGGAAGCAGAGCGGGCAAATGTGCAAACAAGATTTTTTGTTCGCGTTCCTCATTCTTCGGGAATGCTAGAGGGCAAGTACACGGAAAACACTGTTTTCGCCGCTAATGATCATCGCAGTCATCGTCCTCGCAGCTGGCTGCTCAATGGAATTAAAAAAGTGAATCAGCTTCGTTTTTTAGAACATTCAGGTCGTACTCTTGGACAAGCGGCACTGCTTTGGTTACTTGCGGATAGCCGGGTCATTTCAACATTGCCAAATATCTATAATTCTGAACAGATTATGGAATTTTCTGCTGCTTCTGATGCCGCCCCCCTTACGTCTACAGAGTTGGAACGTATTCGAAATCTCGTTCAGGCTAATTTCGGACTCGAACCGGAGCCACCCCGCTTCAAAGGGACAATGGAGTTAGAAACCGTACCTCACGTTAGCCAATAGCTTGAAACGGATTGCTCAATTGCTACTGACCAAGGCGCATCGGAGACTGTGTTCTTCGCCTTCCATGCATCCGCTCCCAAAGGTCCCTGAACTTTTAATCTTCGATTTTGATGGCACAATCGCCGATACTTTTCAAAATGGACTGGACATTCTCAATGAGCTGGCGCCCGAATTTGGATACCGCCCGCTTTTCGGCGATGATGTCGAGGCCGCTCGGAATATGACAACACGTCAGTTGATGCGGTTTTTGGGTATTTCCCTCTCCCGCCTACCTGCCATTTCCTTTAGAGGCGTAAAGCTGCTTCATTCCCGCATGCATCGGATTCATCCGATCTCGGGCATACCAGCGGTTCTCCATAAGCTTCGGGAGTCCGGATTTTCTATGGGAATTCTTACCTCAAATTCCGAAGAAAATGTCACCGCCTTTTTACGTCGTCACCACTTGGAGATTTTTTCATTTATTCGCAGTTCCTCGCGCCTCTTTGGGAAGGCACATGAAATCAATACCATCCTGCGCAGCTATAGCTTGGCCCCCCAGAAGGTGATTTTTATCGGAGACGAAACCCGAGACATTGAAGCTGCCCATCGGAGCAAAGTGCCTATTGTTGCCGTTGGCTGGGGATACAACACTTCGGAAGCACTACGAGCACAAAAGCCGCAGGCTCTGGTGGAACACCCGAGCGACTTATTAACACTTTTATTGGAAGGATAAAGGTTATAAGCAAAGAACTATAAAATGAGCATGTCTTTGAGGCTCTTTTCCCCCCAGGTGTATTGTAAGGTAGAGAGTATTTAGAATCACTTTTAACGTTATGCATAGGGAACGGCAGAAAGGCTAGAACTGCCGATGCTGTGAATAACTTTGAAAGCGGGATAGGTTAAATCATTTATCAATTAGATAGTAGGTGAGGCTGCCAGGTTCGGCAACCGCATGGCAATTTCTTGCAAAATGTCACTAGTCAGTTAATAAATACTCTAAACACCGGCCTGTCGAGCGGATCTTC
>PSRL01000058.1 GCA_003176035.1 Verrucomicrobiota bacterium | reverse complement strand
TTTTTTTCCTCATGAAACGCGCGCTGATTACTGGCATCACCGGACAGGATGGCTCCTACCTTTCGGAATTACTTTTGGAGAAGGGATATGAGGTCCATGGCATCATCCGCCGGGCTTCCACTTTTAATACCGGCCGCATCGAACATCTTTATAATGATCCTCACACCCGAGGCGTCCGTCTTTTCCTTCACTACGGCGACTTGGCGGACTCCGTTCAGCTGGTAAAATTGCTTTATGAGCTCAAGCCGGATGAAATTTACCATTTGGGCGCGCAAAGCCATGTCCGTGTTTCCTTTGACATCCCGGAATATACCGGAGACGTAACCGGGTTAAGTACTGTTCGACTTTTGGAAGCGGTGCGTGAAGCCGGACTGACTCGGGATGTGCGCTTTTATCAGGCGTCCTCTTCGGAGATGTTTGGAAAGGTCCATGAAATTCCGCAAACGGAGACAACTCCCTTTCATCCCCGCTCTCCATATGGTTGCGCGAAGGTTTTCGCCTATTGGTTGACCGTAAATTATCGCGAAGCATATCGCCTCCACGCCTCCAATGGGATTCTTTTTAATCATGAAAGTCCTCGTCGAGGAGAGACATTTGTCACAAGGAAAATCACCCGTGCGGCAACCCGCATCAAGATGGGTTTGCAAGACAAACTCTATCTCGGCAATCTTGATGCTCAGCGCGATTGGGGCTATGCTAAGGAGTATGTTGAAGTCATGTGGTTGATTCTTCAAGAAGACCGCGGTGATGATTACGTGTGTGCTACGGGTGAGACTCACACCGTACGAGAATTTTGCGAAGAATGCTTTAACCTGCTTGGGTTAGATTGGGAAAAATATGTCAAGCACGATGGACGTTATGAACGCCCCAGCGAAGTCGATTTATTAATTGGTAACTCAGCAAAGCTAAAAAAACAAATTGGCTGGGAACCCAAAACGAAATTTAAGAATTTGGTCCGAATTATGACTGAAGCCGATCTGGAGCTTGCGCGTCACGAACTGGCTTTTAACGAAGTGTCCGGAAATAAGAAACATTCTTTCGTTGGCGCCTGGTGAGGCGATATAGTACACCCTGCAAAAGGCCTCAAAGGCGTCTGCCGCCAAGACTCGAAGGAGGAAGTGTAGCCCCTTGCGCTACGCGACGACTGAGCAACGCTGGCGCCGGATGCTTTTCAGCCCTTTTCAGGGTGTATCATTTTAAATCCTCGTCATATTCGCCGGGACAGGGAAAGCATTCTGAATGTGACGGATTTCGGGAAATTCTCCCTTGCCTATTAATTCCACAATATCAAAACGACAGTGTACTTCAGAGTTGCCTAGGAGTCGCAGCCAAGCCGACGCTCCGCGAATCAAAAGGTGTTGCTTTGGGCTCCGGACAGCTAAGGAGGGATCGCCAAAGCGGGTGGATTGTCGGCTTTTGACTTCTACAAAGACCAGACAGGCTTCCCGTTGATCCCGACAAACCAAATCAATTTCACCGCCCCCGGGAGATCGAAAATTTCGATAGAGAATTCGAAAGCCGTGGCGACGCAAATATCGTGCGACAATCCTTTCACCTTCCGCGCCGAAGCGCTGTTTTTCAGTCGAATGGGAGTTCTCCCTGCGCCACCGGAGCAAACGTGAAGCGATGTAACGGGCAAGGTCCATATTTTCTCAGCTGCCTGAGGTGCTGAGGCGTAGTATACCCTTTATGGTCTCTAAAGCCATACTCCGGATATCGCACATCAGCTGCTTGCATAAATCGATCTCGGGTGACCTTTGCAATGACGCTCGCCGCTGCGATACTTAAAGAAACTTTATCGCCCCCTACAACTGCAGTGTGAGGAATAGGAAATTGAGGTACTGGTCTGCCGTCCACCAGGGCATGGTCAGCGGGAATAGGCAGTAGCGTGACGGCTTCCCGCATAACCTCATGAGTCGCTCGTAGAATGTTTAAGCGATCTATATCGCGATTGTCTCTCCAAGCAACTGCCCAATGAATTTTTTCAGAGGTTGTTAACACCTCATAAAAGCGCTCTCGTTGAAGAGCGGTCAATTGTTTGGAATCGTTGAGGCCCTTCAAGCGGAAGCCACAGGGAAGAACAACCGCACAAGCTAGGACCGGGCCAGCAAGAGGTCCCCGCCCTACCTCATCCACTCCGGCCACATAAAGATTTTCGCCCGCTTTTTTTTCTAACTCCAATGTGCAAGGCATCCGGAGATCTCAATAATGAGCGACTCAAAAAGACAAGCGTTAAGATTTTAAGAAGCTTTTTCTTTAACTGTGGTGGCGGATTTGCCTTTGCGTTTGCGCAAATAATGAAGCTTAGCCCGGCGGACAGCTCCCCGTCGTTCCACATCAATTTTCGCAATCCTAGGAGAATGCAAAGGAAAATTTCGCTCTACACCTTCGCCAAAGGAAATTCGACGAACAGTGAAACTCTCGTTAATCTTGCTCCCCTTTCGTGCAATCACAATACCGACAAAAATCTGAATCCGCTCTTTATCTCCTTCAATCACACGGGTATGTACCCTCACTGTGTCGCCCACCTCAAACGGGGCTGCTGCGTGCTTAAGTTGTTCGCTTTCAATTTTTTCAACAATAGTCATGGTAGGCGCATGCAATGAGAGGGTGATATTTTACGCACCACAGAGGATCTGTAAATGGAAAAATTCGCACGTCGGCTGGGGAGGCAAGCTTTCAAAGGGTGCTCTCTTTTGTGCGATGTCCCTGGTAATATTCGTTGAAGTTGCCTCTGAAGTGGGTCAGGATAGGACGCTCGGCACTCTGAGTGCGGAGGCTATTTGCCAGAAGGGGCTTTTCACTTTTATTTTCAAATGTGACTGCAAAAGAATCAGATACTTCTCTGCCATTTTCCAGCGCCTTGATGAATCCTCTAGAGGCGCGCATAGGGTATAAGTTTCGCAACTCCTTGCTCCTTGCGGAGGCGCTGACTCACCCAAGCATCTCCCTAGAACGAAAGAACTTTCCATTTGACAATCAGCGCCTTGAATTCTTGGGCGATTCCGTTTTACAATTAGTCGTTACCGAGCATTTGTTCTCTCTTTTTCCCGACTTTAGCGAAGGCCAGCTTACCAAACTCCGGGCGAGAATTGTTTCGCGCAGTGGATTGAAAGGTCACGCAATCGCCATCGGCTTGGGCGACTATTTGATGATGGGCCGCGGGGAGGAGACTAATGGCGGCAGGACTCGGGCATCCACCCTCGCCGACGCTTTTGAGTCGCTGGTAGGGGCAATTTATTTGGATGGAGGATTTGAACGAGTGCGGCAATTTATTTTGCGCGAAACTCAAACCGATTTTATTCATCTTTTAAAATCTCCGGAGGAATTTAATCCCAAGGGCAAACTCCAGGAAATTTTGCAAGCCATTGCCCCCACGGCGCCCAAATATGTATTGCTCGATCAAAGAGGCCCGGAGCATCAAAAATATTTTGATTGCAGTGTGATCTGGGAAGGCCGTGAGCTTGGTCGCGGCAGTGGCAATAGTAAGAAAATGGCCGAGGTAGCTGCTGCAAATGCCGCACTCGTAACTCGTGCTTGGGAAAGCTTCAAAAAATGACCGATATCCTCCCTTTAAAAACCGCCGGAATTATTACAGGCACCTTTCTTCTTTTGCTACATATTCCCGCGTTTTTATGGAAAGACAACTGCCACAGCTGGCTCCAAAAATTTCCCCGGTCAAAGATGTGGGGTATTATTTTGCTCGCAGCGGCAACTCTTTGGACTTTTTTGCTTGTAATAAAAATGGACTTGGGGGAATTCGCCCGGCTCCGTTCGCCCATCGCCGGATTTGTGCTTCTTGCAGCTTTACTTACTTGGCGATTTCTTGATGAATTTCTCGCCGTACGAAGTCTCGGCATTCTGGCGCTGTTGGCTGCTCAGCCGATTTTGGATGCCTGTTTTCTGCAAGCTCCTCTCTGGCGGCTCTTACTGGTCATTCTTGCTTATATTTGGATTGTCGCCGGCCTCCTCTGGGTTGGAATGCCTTACTTATTACGCGATCAAACTGCTTGGGTTTCCGCTTCTAGCTTCCGTTGGAATTTTGCCGTAGGGCTAGGCATCGCAAGCGGAATCCTCATCCTGGCTTGCGCCATCTTCGCAGCCGCCGGATAGTTTTTTCTAAGAGACCGGTATTTTGCCGCACTTGAGATGGTCAAAGTACAATTGTTTTAAAGTAGGCAAATTTATTGTTGTGAAGTCGAATGATCACCGCGGATGTTTTTGGATTTCGGTGTTCATCGAAAGTGAGCGCACCTGAAATAGCCGGAAAATTCTTGGTGTCAGTCAATGCTTGGCGAATTTTTGCCCGGTCTGTGCTTTGCGCTCGCCGGATCGCATCGGCTAGGAGCTTCATCGAATCATAGCTTAAAGCAGCTGTGGATGGGGGAATAGTCCCATACTTTTGCTGAAATTTTTGAACGAAATTTTGAATCCGAGGCGTTTTATTTTCGGCTGAAAAATGATTTACAAAGTAGTTTCCCTCGACTGCGGCTCCACCCAATTCAAACATCGTTTCAGAATCCCAGCCATCGCCACCCACAAACGGAACAGTCAACCCAAGCTGTCGAGCTTGTTTGATAATCAAAGGGGCTTCCGTATAGTAAGCCGGCAAGACCACCATTTGCGGATGCACGGCTTGAATAGCTGTGAGCTGCGCGCTAAAATCCCTGTCCCCCCTTCGGTAATCTTGGCGTTTCAAGATCCGGCCACCCTGAGCGGTAAAATAGCTGGAGAAGCTTTCCGCTAAACCCACACTGTAGGCTTGGGACAAATCGGTCAGGATGGCCACATCCTCAATTCCCAGGGATTTGACGAATTCTGCTATCACCTTTCCTTGATAATCATCGGTAAAGCAAATCCGAAAAATACAATCTCCCATCTCAGTAACCTTTGGATTAGTCGAATCAGCAATCATTGGAACCCCATTGGCTTGAGCAATCGGAGCCGCTTCCAAGGATCTGCTGGATGCGACTTCTCCTAAGAGTGCAACCACCCCCTTTTGAGTGATGAGTTCCCGAACGATTGTAGATGTCTCACCCGGTTTTGACTGGTTGTCCTCCACAATCAATTTAACTTTCCGACCCAAGAGACCGCCTTCCGCGTTAATTTCTTCCGCAGCAAGTGCGATACCGTGCAAAGCGTCTTGCCCAAAGGTTGCCTCCGGTCCGGTCAGAGATTGAAACACCCCAATTTTTATTTCCTGACTGTCCTCCCCCGCTAACGGCGGCCTTGAGCAGGCAAGTAAGCCCAAGCTGAGAAGAACTGACAAAATTTTACGCATTTCCTATATTCATATAGGAAATAGCACTTTCTTCAATAAAAAGTTGCCGTTGTCGTCCCTCCCTGACTTGGGCGTCTAAGGTTTTTCATAAGCGCAGACTGCGGAGGCCGTTGTGATCCAAAAAAACGGGAGCTGTTTCCGGCCGCCACGGGTTGAGTTGGTAACCACTGGCCATAATTTTACCTTCAAAGCATTCACAACCTACCAGAACTGAATTCACTTGAAGCTGCAAATATTTCGGGCAATAGGGCTGTAGGTTTTTTGCTGCGAGCCAAAAAAGCTGTTTTGCGGGTCTCAATCGTCCTTTAAATTTATAATGATGGGGTCGGAGATACTGTTTCTGAAGATGTACAAAAGCGCCGGCGAATTGGATTAACCCTTTAAAGAAGGTCGCTTTTTCCTCTGGCATTCGCAGCCATGCATATTCCAAGACATCGTGAGCTTGATAATAGTGTGCCTCATTAAAGCAAAGGAAGTACGCTTGATAACAGCTTTTGGCGTTTATAGACCCCGTCAAACTTTTAATAAATTCTTCCAAGCGCAGGGACTTGTTCATCCCGAATGCATTATCAATTAGGGGCGTAAAAGTCACGACCGCCGTCCTTGAAATCCCAATCGAACGGAGCCAGAATATTTGCGTTATCTTGAAACGCCCCCCTATCATCAGCAATACGATACCCAGCACGCAGATATAGTGAAAGAGCTCTAAAATGAGTACGAATTTGAGAGGATTTTTTATTCCAGGCGAGGCGCAAAATAGAGGCCATCCGGCGGCGGTCGGCCGTCGGAAAAAAGGGAACTCAAAAGCATGCTCACTTTATAGTTCTTTCCTTACAGGTGAGGTGACCGTCACAATTGCTTTTGTGGCTGCCGTACAATTATCGGAGGTTGGCAGAAGATGAACACGGTCAGCTATTTGCCTCCGATGCTGGGTATTGTTTTGGCTGTAGCCTCAGCTCTTCTTTCCGCAATTGCGACTTCTTTCTCTGCTTTGACGGAAGCAATGAGGCAGGTCGTTCGGAGAAAAAATAGGACGTTGGGAGAAAAACTCGAGGAGTTGATGCGCTTTCGCCGAGAAGTCCTGACCAGCCTTCAAATCGCAGACAATCTGGTAACTTTACCGCTAATTTTCGTCTGCCTTTGGTGGATAGATACTCAGATATTAGATCCTTATCTGCCCCGTTGGCTGGCGGCGACGCTTCTTTTCTCCGCGGTCATCCTTTTTTGTGAGCTTCTGCCAAAGCTTATCGGATTGGCTCAACCGATAAAACTGATTTCGACCTGTTGGCCTCTCATCAGCACTCTCCATCATTTGCTGAAATCCTCAGTGCGCCTAATGCTCGCCTGGCACGACCGATGGGTCAGCCGATTGAGCGGAGAGCGGATTTTGCCCGTTGAAGCATTAACTCTTGAAGAAATGCAGTCTCTGCTGGAATTGGCGAGAGAAGAGGGCGGCCTACGTCGAGAGGAAGCGGCGATCCTCCGGAAAATCATCAAACTTTCCTTCGAAACAGCAAACCACTGCATGGTGCCACGCGTAGACACGTTTATTTTGCCTGACGATCTGAGCAATTCCGATGCGGCCTCTCTTCTTCGAAAAGCCCGGTATCGCCGAGTTCCGGTGCGCGGGGAAACGCCGGATGAAATCTTAGGAATTTTAGATGTGCAAGAATTCCTTCTGGCCTCTCATGGCGGGCACTACACGGAAATGCTTAGGCCACCGTCGTTTGTTCCCGAGACTAGTCCCTTATTGAATTTGTTGATTGCCTTCCAAACTCATCGCCAATCGGCGGCCCTTCTTCTCGATGAATATGGAGGTCTGGAAGGGTTCGTCACACAGGTGGATATCCTGGAGGAAATTTTGGGCGAAGAAGGCGCGAAAACGACATTGGCGATCGAGAAGATAAAAAATGGAAAGGTCTTGGCAAGTGGCAGTGCCCACCTTGATGATCTGGGGGAAGTACTTGGCATCGATACGTCTTCTTTTTCTTCTCACACGGTTGGAGGTTTATTGATTGAACATTTCGGGCAACTTCCCAAGCCGGGGGCTTCAATACTCCTAAAGGATTGGGAAATAAAAGTCCGACGAGTTTCCCGCAAACGCGTCTTAGAAGTCCTGATTTCTCCGCGTTTTTTGGCCTCACCGGCTTCGTTTCCGACACCACAATGAATTTGGTCGCTATTTTCGCCTGTATATTTGTCAGCTTTGTATTTTCCGGCATCGAATCCGGTCTTCTGAGCGTGAATCGAGTCCGACTTCATCACTATGCAAAAAGCGGTAACGAGGTGGCGACCACTCTCCATTCGCTTTTAAAA